>NZ_JCAXET010000009.1:0-232963 GCF_059758525.1 Metabacillus sp. GQ13 | reverse complement strand
TTCTAAGTGTTTTGAAATCCTGCGAATAAGTGAGTATTTGAGAGATAATCGTATCTTACTGAGGGAGCTTAATAACTTCAACAAAAATATGCGATAATCCTTCTTGAACTATCGCACCCGTTAGCTTAAGAAGGATTATTGATTTCTTGCAACAATAATTCTAAATCAAATTTCAAGTTACTTCTTGTCTCTTTATCAAATTCTCCTTGTACTTCTTGTATAGGGTATTTTTGTTTATGGATTATATAATGTTTTAGTTTTAAAAAAGTGGTTAAAGGAAAATCAAAATCATTCCACTCTTCTCTGTAACCAATTATTCCGTGTCTTTTTATTAGTGCATCTATTTCTTTTAACACAATCATAATAAAATCATCATAGGGGTACTCCGTTTTTATTAGTGTTTTAGTTTTGTCTTTACTAAATTCATCTTCATAATACACGGCTTTTATGTTCAGTATATTATTTTCTTTTAATTCGAAAGACCAAATAATTCCCTCTGGTTCACCCTCCCATTCACACTCAGTTTCTTTTCTTATCTCATCTTTCGGTACACAAAAAGAGTTTAAAAGCATTAGTGACCTTAGAAAATCATATAAACAATCTGTTAAATAACTTGCTGTAAATTCTAATTTCTGTCCATTTACTTCAACAATACAAGTAGCCCATCCAATTCCACTAAGATAATATTTAAACTCCACTTCCATCTCACCTACTTCGAAAGTTATGACTATTCCTTGTTCAACTAAACTGCCCGTTAGCCATCCATGTATCGCAAAAATCAGCGCTGCACCACAGAGAATGAAAATATGTCGAACTGTCCATATTGATTATTAATCCAGTCAATCCAATCCAAGTTCCATTAATTGCGGCCACTCTATTTTTTCAAACGAATTAGATGGGTCTTCTTTGATACTCTCATCTTTCGAAGTTATAGGAGTTTATTTTCATGGTAGTTGAAGAACGATAAAGAAAGGGGGATGCCGTAGAAACCCTTTTCAACTCTTACACCCATTACTTTAAGTACAAATTTAGAACAAATGCGCAGTATTCTTGTACTGTGCAACAAACGAATCCGCTAAAATTGGTATCTCTTGTTCAACTATAGAACTTCGTTTAAGTAGATTTATTCACAAAGTTGTTCTTATCAATTAAGTTATTACAGGTATGCTGACCCTTTAGCACCAAAAAAACAGCTGCGTATAGCAACTGCCCTCCCCCAACCCATTTCATAAAATTTCTGCCTCTTTAATTTCCGATAAAATATATTCAAAAGTGAATTTTATCAAATATACCAATAGTAAGCATAGCTTATTCAATTTTAGGTTTGAATTCTTTACATCAATTTTATTTAAAGTTATCGTTTAATGCTAAAATCTCTTTAGTACTAGTCACTAACTTTGTATCACTATTATTTCTAACATATACTTCCTCACCCCAGAAAGTTAACTTATCCTGTTTAGGTATTCTAATTCTAATAATAGATAAATTATGATAAACAATTACATCAATTTGTGTTAGTATTTGAGTTTTTAAATCTGTATCGATCGGTGAATTTCTAATGCGATCCATAAACATTTTTAGATACTGATCAGATTCTAGCCCTGCTTTTTTTAATTCTCTATCAATACCTAAAATGTATTTTCCGAAATACTCAATATAATCATTACCATATACTTCTTTCGATTTTTTAGCATCCTTCAAATCATCTGCAATCCCAATATAGATATATCCATCTTCCCCTTGAGCTGTATTAGCAATAGCAGTGGCTGTTTTAAGAATCTTCGTTACTAGCTTCTCATTTAATTTCTTTTTTTCATCTAAATCAAATAACCCTTGTTTAAACTCATATCTAGCAGTTTCTAATTTTGATCTTTTTAAAGAATTTTCAAAATTAATAAGTAGGCTAGGTCCATGTTTTAATGATTTTCTCTCTTTTTTCGCAAAAAATCTTCTAATTAGCCCCTTAGTTATATCTATATTTGTTACACGATCTGACACTTTCGCATACTTTGCACTACTAGTTAATTTTTGTTGTAAACCATTAATCGCATTAGAAATACCTATGCTATCAACTGGGACCATTTCCTCCACAATGAACAATTCATAAAAAGCCATAAATAGAGAGTAAAATGAATTTTTCACAGGATTTCTATGTTGCCCTGATACAATTTTCCTAAACCCGTTAGTATTACTATCCATATTTTCTATAACATTCTTTAGAACAGAGAACGTTTCAACTATCTCTCTATATAAAATTTCCTTATCATGTGCAATTAAATAATTGGAGATTTTTTCATACAATTCACTATTTTCATCATATAGTTTATCAAAATTCTCTAAACTCTTAGCGAAAGGCTCCTTAAGTAAAATAGATGCAGCAATATCTGCAATCATTTCTTCATCTTCACTATCTTTGATTTCATTTTTACCTAAGACCCCTGTTTTACACCAAAAGATATCATCTGCCTTAATACTATAATTCATATTATTTCTATGATTATCTATACTTATTTCAGGCATCTCATATAATTTAAGTAAATTTTTAGATACATCTCCGCGAATCTCAAATGCTATTTTACGAACTAATTCACTAAGATTGTTTATTACCCCAGCTTGTCTTCTTTCTTGATTACTTAGCTGTCGTCCTTGCGAATTTATTCTCCCGAAAACATCTATCATTTCTTCTTCTTCCATAGCAGGATAAATAGTAATTGCCAGCTGATAGTCTAAAAACTTGGCACATTGATCTGGGGTCAAAAATTCGTTATCATCTCTAGAAACAACATTAAAAAGATTTGAAGATGCCACTGCTTTTGCTCTTGTAAACTCATCTACATCAAAATATTTACCCTCTATTTGAACACGATTTTCTATAAAATCAAATAACGCTGTCAATCTTTGAACGCCATCTAGTATTTCAAAACTATCGAACCCATGTAATTCCGGTCTTGAAGCAAATAAAATTAATGGAATGGGATAGCTGCACATTATACTATCTATTAGCTTCTCCTTTTCCAATTGAGTCCAGACAAGTTTTCTTTGATACTTTCGGTTAACGATTAAATTACCTTCACGAAATAACCTATATGCTTCTTGAATACTCATTCCTTTAGGTGTAATACTCATACACAAATTCCCCTTCAAACTAAATTTTCCTATCTACTTTTTGATTCATATTTTAAGACTAAATCAATTTCGTTATTAATAATTGTACTTTAATCTGTTAAAATTTTATATGGATTTCATCTAAAAACAGGTAAATTTGTATATTTTTTTATTTATCATTGGTATCAAAAAAGGAATCAATCAAATATAAGATGGTTAGATTGAGCAAACTCTTACCAATAGAAGGAATCCATATTACAGTTGAATAACAATGAAGTTTCAAACCTTATTCAACTAAAATGCACTATGTTCTTTCGCTAAGAAACTTGCTACACAGTAAATGAATATGATTTTGTTCTTAAACTAACCTGCCCGTTAGTTTAAGTGAAAACCTTCACAATACCAGAAATCTTCATACTAAAATCATACCAGAGAATAACAGATTACGGTTCTAATTCCCCCTATTCCAAGGGTTGTTGCGCACAGTATACGTCAAATACGAAAAGACGATCACTTAAATGTAACCGTCTCGTTTGAAAGGAAACTTTTCAACAGTCTCCTTGTACTACGTAGCAAATAGATCTGTTGTTTTTTCGGCTTGATTATTCAACATTTGCTTCTATTGCTGAATAGTTGAAAATGCGAAAAAACATCATTTTGATCCATCATACTTATTCACTCAATGTTCCTATATGATAAATATTCTAAAAATTCCTTGGACGCAAGGGAAAGTGATTTTTGTTCCCTTGTAGCTATACCAATATTTCTAAACGCAGGAATTTCAAGCTCTTTCGCTATAATCTTGTGAGGAATACGCTTCAAGATCAATTCTGGTAATATACTGATTCCTAGTCCGTTTTCCACCATAGACATAATGGCATAATCATCCCATGTTGTAAAATTAACTTGGGGTGAAATTTGGTGCATCTCAAAAATTTCAGAGATTTCTGCTTTTGCTCCCTTTTCCAGTAGCATAAACGGACTATTCAATAAGTCTATGATTGGAAACTTTTCACAATTAGCAAGAGGATGATTTAACGGCATCACGACCAGCAAACGGTCTTGCTCCACAAAGATAGTATCTAAATCTGGTTTTGATGGAAGTCGCACAAATCCAAAATCAACACGTCCATTTAGAATCCAACTTTCAATTTCTGTATAATCACCCAGCAGAAGTTCAAAATTGATTCTTGGGTAATCCTTCTTAAAAATTCTAATCATATTAGGGAGCCAATGAGTTGCTACGCTAGAAAATGTCCCAATACGAATCATCCCAGTCTTTATATCGTGTAAGTCTTCGATCTGAGTCATTAAGATTTTATGCTCATTACATATTCTCTTTAATTGGGGCAGTAACTTTAAGCCATCAGAGGTTAAATTAATACCGGCACGTCCTCTTTCAAAAAGAGAAACCCCCCATTCCGTTTCTAAATCGTTAATCATACGGCTGATCCCCGACTGTGTATAGTCCAAGCTTTGAGCAGCTTTAGTAAAGCTACCCAATTCTACTACTTTTACAAACGCCACATATTTTTGGATATTCATACTCGTTTCCCTTTCCATCTGTTTTTGTCATGCGTATCATGACCAAAATTCGTTTTTGTAATACATGTGAACATGATATGTTATTACTATCAAAAATTCAAATTAGGAAAGGCTAGGATATAAAGATGTTTTTTGTGAGTGATATTATGGAAAAAGCACCAGATAGCTATAAGTCTCCGCTACAAGAAATGGTCTACGAATCATTGACAAAGTTACCGATTTCATTTAAACGAGTGATTACAGATGAAGCCATATCAATGGAGGACTGTATAGAGATCAATTAAAAATTGGATATGAAAATGGTAAAAATGCTGTTGCTCTGCAATAGTAAAAAGACAAAGTTTTATTTATTTATAACCACCGCTGATAAGCCATTCAAATCAAAAGATTTTAGCAATGCACTCGACATTTCACGCGTATCCTTTGCTCCGGCGGAACTAATGGAAAGTATTCTTGGCGTAAAAATTGGTGCTGCTACTGTATTTGGTGTTTTAATGGACAAGGAAAATCTTGTGCAGGTTGTTTTTGATAGGGATGTGCTTTTGGAAGAGTGGTATGGATGTAGCGATGGAACGACAACCGGATATATGAAGGTCAAAACAAAGCTGATCGTCTATAACTTCCTAACCTATGCAAAGCACATTCCGACAGTAATCGGAATCTAAATTCGGAAAAAGAATGGCGATTCATTACTTTATTTTAATAACAGGTTAATTCTATGCGGAATATAAGCAGTTTCGAGATTATTAGGAGTAGAGGATGAAAACTAAAAGGTTCAAAGGAGGGAAGTTGTGGATCAAAAGCGATTATTACTAATCTATGGTTTAGTATTTTTTGTCACAGCTATTTGGGGACTTAATATGGTTTTAATTAAAGTATTGGTGGAACATTTACCTCCACAAACCATGACGGCATTTCGAATTATGATGGCTGGGATTACGGCATTGATCATAATTGTTTTTGGAAAATCATTTCGTCGTTTATCGAAAAGAGAATGGATTTATACACTACTCGGGTGTGTTTTTGGTGTCATTCTACATCACTCGCTTATAGCAATAGGCTTAACAATGATTGATGCTTCGAATGCTTCTTTAATTCTATCATTAGTACCACTTACAACAGCAATACTTGCCGTCCTCTTTTTAGGTGAACAATTAACAAAACTGCGAATCATAGGATTTATCCTCGCCTTAACTGGTGTCTTTTTTATTCAAGGTGGTTCATTCAGTAATATGCAATTGTCCCAAGGAGAATTGATTTTATTTATTGCTATGTTCGTCCAAGCCATTAGTTTTATTTTTGTTAAAAAGGCAACAGCAACTCTCGATTCCAAACAGGTAACAACAATAATGTATTTATTAGGTTCAATAGGTTTGTTGATTATTAGTTTTATAACTGAACCTAAAGGATTCAACGAAATGACTTCAGCCACTTTCTTTATTTACTTTTTATTTATTGTGTCAGGGGTAGTGGCAACAGGTGTGGGGTATATAGTTTTTTATGCAGCGATCCAGCAGATAGGAGCAGGAAAAACAGCCATATTTAATAACTTTGTTCCTTTTTTTGGTCTTGTATTCTCCGCACTTTTCTTAAATGAAACCATTACAGCTTCACAATTAATTGGATTTGTGTTTATTGTAGCTGGAGTTCTATTTGGAACAGGTTATATTGAAAAACTATGGGCGAAAAAGCATAATCGGATTAATAATACACAAAATAGTATAGAATAATATCCATTTTTTTCGGTATTAACAATTGGAGGTTCTTATCTCTTACCTTACGCAGATCAACTATCACTATAAGTAAAAGACGCAGCACTTCAAGCACATTCTTTTTAATAAAGAAAACTTTTGCGGAGCAGTAATTGTTAAAGAGACGATTACTTAATATAAATGATCGTCCCTTTTCATTTTTTCACAGTATATTTGTACTATGTAGCAAAATATTCACTTAAATCATCCTATTTCATTAACCTGCTCCATTAGTGAAAATTCTTGTTCCAAAATTTAATTTTATCTTTTAATATTCAATTTAATAACTGCTATAATTTTGCAGTTCAGGTTTGTTTATAGGAGTGAAGCTATAATTGAGGCTACCTTTATGATGTATAGTAAAGAACTGCTCATAGCTTCGCCCTTCAATATCTTCAAAAGATACGATGAATTTATAATCCCCTTCGGGCCAATCCTTATCAAAGAATATCGGTAGTTTGACACTCTCCATAGCAGCTAATAGAAATGGAGGATTAAGGTATATTCTTTTTTCCACTTGCTCTACAAACAAACAAACAGATAGCTGAATGTTTCTTGCAAGCGAAGGTGCTTTTTGCGTCATAATTAACCGTATAAAATTGTAATTTGCACGACGTAACGTAGTAACTCCATTACCAATTTCCTCCTCGACCCATCCCGCTTCAATAATTTGGTGATACTTACGGGGGAAATCAGAACTAAATCTTTTGGCATCATTGTTGTTTGTTAAGATTATAAAACCATTAGGAGGATGAAGTTTTGTTTTATGCAAACTCATATCTTCATCAAGAGATACCATTACTTCGATATAAGGCATAAGAGCTATCCTTGAGCGCTCTTCTTGAAAGGTTAAATTTACTTGATTCTGATTAACAATCTTTTCATTTTGTTTAATAACCTTCATATTTTGGCTTAATGTTAAGCACACTGCGATTAAGGTTGCTGCCCCTCCAAGATAGCTCCCCCAAAACGCCAACCATTCGACATTCCCTAAATCCTTACCCGTATTTAAATCACCATATATATAAAAGATATTTAGACCCACAGGGATTAATAAAATCAATGTTAAAATAGGAATAATCCACTTATTATCTTTGTAAAATTGTCTCATCTATTCTCCTCTTTAAAGTTTCATGACTTATTAATTATAGTCTTCAAGGTATATAATACCAAATAATAGTCCTTTTGTTTTCGAGTAAACAACATTCCACTAATTTATTTCCTACTACTTCAATATTCAAAGTAAAATGCTCCTTGTCAGGACTAACCTTATTCAAAGATCCGCTCCTTACTTTCAGTGAATATCTTCAAAAAGTCCTTAAAAACTGGAGTTGTTTATTACTCAGTAATAGTCTACTACGCAGTAAATAATGACTGTTTTTCTTATTAAAGATTACTGACCTTTAGTTCGACATCAATTTATCTATGTTTTCTTCCAATTTATTCACTAGAATCTCCTTATTTCCATTTATAATCCTTGTTTGACTTTTCCTGGTTGTTATTTCCATTAATACCCACCCCTTATGACTGTTTTTTTTATAACAAATTAGTTGGCATACTGTTACATCTCAAAATCCTACTTATTTTTGCATTAAATCAAGCGTATCTTCGACCAGATTATTGGTCACATCGTGGTCACACACTACTGAAAACTTTCGGAAACTAGAGTTCATTTGAATATTGAAAAACTCCTTAAAAGTGCAATATAAAGACAGTTTGGGCAACTCTCGTAAACTACCGGATATTCCATCCCCTACGCTGGCAGCGTAGAGGTCAGCGGTTCGATCCCGCTATGCTCCATCTAGATTGATATAACAACGTTTTGTAGCTTTTTAAGACCTATTTTGTGTAGTAGTCTTAAGCGCTATCTAAATCCAACTTTGCTAACCACTACTCTAAATTCTAATGAGGAGTGGTTTTTTATGTTAGTTAGATTATTAATGAAAGTGTTTTTTGCTGAGAAGGGGTCAGCAGCTTGTTTGTTCCACCCCTTGTTCATTCAAAATCCATTGAGATAGCTACCAAAAAGGAAAAAACCATTAAACAAAGCCCAGATAATACCTGTTCCCATGTAAAAACTAAATCCAGGTCCGTAACGTTTCCATACTGTTTAGGTAAAACAATTCTTTATTTATCTGCCGAATAATCTTTAAATATTGTGATCTTTAGTCAAATCCCCCCAGTTTAATTTACTCTAATCTTTATGTTTCTCTAAAGAGGTTTTTTAGTTTATTCACCTAAAATCAGGCTCGTTTTCTGGGTATAAGTCCATGTAATTTCATTATTTAAACATATAGTGTTGATGTATAGTGAACTTATAAAAAGGAGAGATTTTATTGAATTACCATAACCAATCCCAAATGAATCCTAACGAACTACAACAATTGTATTACCTTGATTCTTTAAATGGACAACAGCGTTTTGGGGAACCTACTGGACAGTCATATGGACAACCGCCTTATTCCCCTTACCCACCTCGACCACCACGCTGTCGTTGGGTTCGTGAATGTAGATGGGTACGTCGTTGTAGAGATGACTACTCTCCCTATGATTATAATTACGACTACTAATCTGAAATGACCTTTAATTAAAGGGTTGGAGATTTTCCCTCTAACTCTTTAATACTTTTAAATGTTTATTGTACCTGATTTACATCATCATAAACCTTATAACCTTACATTTAAATAAAGGGTAGCCTATCCATCCAGAATCAATCATGCGATTTCTTAAAACTTAATATGATAATGAAACCAATTATTGAACACGTAACAATGACAATTACCATTGACCAACCAAACTTAAACCCTATTCCGTTTATTTTTTTAAAAAAATAATATCAAATCCATTCTATTAATAATCAGAAAAGTAATTGGTTTTCTTTTAGAACTAAATTAACTTTGTTACTTGAATAATAAAGAGCAACACATTTTTTACTAGTTCCACTATAATGCCAACGAAGAATATAAAGCACATAAACGTCTAAAAGAGACCCATTTAGTATTGATTTTCAGATATATGTAAACCTAAAAGGTCATAATTATCACTCTCGATAATTATGACCTTTTTTAGGTAACGACAAAGGGAGTGAACTCACTATTATGTGGGCTCTGACACTTTGGGAATAGCCTCTCATTCTTAAGCAGGTTTACTTAGTTTCAGATTTATTTTCGCCCATATCTTCAGCTAATTGTTCAAATGATTTGACTTTACCATGTGGATTCTGCGATTGTTTACGTTCTTTCCATTGGCGTTCTTGTTGTTGCTTAGATTGAGTCATCTAAATAAGCTCCTTCACAATAAAGTTAAGTAGATCGTTTGAATCATGATAAGCGCCTCCATTCCACCCTTTGTACTCGGTGTAGGCATCACTTATCATGAGTTCGAGTCTGGCAAGTATTCATTAATGCATGCCTTTCCACTCACCTTGATTTTTAGATGCCTTTTCTTTTTTTGCTTTATTTTTATGTGCTTGATTAGCGTTAGCACTGCCAAATTCATGAGAGAATTCTGAATCGGTTTTGCTTGAATCAAATCCTTGTTTGTTCTTTTGATCTGCATCATTTTTCTTTGTTCGTTTTGCCATGGATAACCCCTCCTTCTTATTTTTAGTATGAGATCAGAAAGAAGAAATATACCCTGAATTAAAACCGATAGTAACATGAAGCTGTCATGTCATTTAGGTGAAAAACAAAGTAATAATAAGTTGCTGTTCGACTATTTTATCATTTATATACCTACAATGTTGCCGTTTTTATATGCGTTTCGAAGTCGGCTTCATTCATCAAGTCGGGCATTCATTGAACACCGCCTGGCAAAACTTTCAATTTACTTTCGATTCTTCCCAATCGTTTAAATATTCATTACTTCGCAAGTAGAGAGAAGACTCTCTCCCTACTAATTACCAATGCATAGTTAGTTCTTACTATTTTATTTCTCTTATTTTTCGCTCCACTAGTGGATAAAAATGCTTAATTGCACTGTTTGTAGAATTACCTCCGAAAAATCCAGTACCTGGACAGGTTTTTACATCATAGTTTGCAGCATTATCTAACACTCTTTCTCCTGTTTTCAAATTCCACCAATGATGATAGGTGATACTGTCTATAGAAGGAGTTAACCCAAATTTTATACACAACACCGCAGTTATATAAACAATCGATTCTTTTTGTTCCTCAGTCATTACATCCTTACCTATATCGAAGTTACCAACATTCTCAATGGCAATTCCAACCGAATTCGCCTTTGTTCCAATTGTTCCTTCTGGAGCTATGTTAAACGGCCTAGAAACTGCGATTTTCCCGTCAGGAAATGTCGTTATATTTTGAGCGATATTCTTCCAATGCATATTTTTAACATGATAATTCTCCATACCTTTCAACATGGTAAAATGATTGGAACCATTAAATTGCTTATATGAAGGTAACCATGTGTGATGTTGTTGGATGATGCTTATTTTTCTATTGATTTTTTTATTAAATAACCAATTCTTAAATTCTTCCTTTGTCATAAGTAAATACTGTCCTTGCATGGCATAACTTTTTGGAGGAATCTTTAATTTTTGTCCTATGTAAATTAAATCAGATGAAAGTCCGTTTGTAACTTTTAGGTCTTTTACAGAAATACCATATTCATTTGCAATTCTCCCTAAATAATCTCCAGATTTGACCACATGAATGTTGCTAAATGTATTTCCAGTTGCATGAGCAGGGGAGATATTCACTATCAATAACATAAACAATAACAAACTAACTCCAATCACAATTTTTTTGTTCATTTTTCAATCCTTTCATTGTGTTATCACGGAAACTGAAAATACCGGTAACACACGTATTCATTTTATTTGTTCTATAATAATAGTGTGGAAAACAGCCGTGTAATTATCCTGGTTATTTATTGTTAAATTAGTGTAGAGTGGTTTCTGCTTTACTTTTCATAGTGTTAGTTGGTGTTAATTCCTCAAGCTTGTTTTCTGTACAAAGCAATGTACACGTTTTTTAAGTAGATTTTCTTGCTCTTTTCACTAAGCAACAAACCTTTAGAAAAGAGCCTTCCTCAAACACAAAAAAGCACCTCCAATTGTGAAATGTGTCCAACAATTGCGGTGCAGTTTCTAAGCTATATACGCATTTTTAAATAGCGAATGAGTGATTACCGATTGTCTTAATCACTTCACGAGTAAAAATCCAATCACTTGTTGCCGTTTCAGGGTTATAGAAGTAGAGTAATTCATTATCTTTTTCTTGATTTGTCAGAGCTTCTTGAACAGCTTTAACGGCTTCCTTATTTGCCGAATCGTCAATTGAACCATTTTGCACGGGTTCAAAAGCATTCTCTTCGTAAATCACTTCCTTGACGGTATCAGGAAATTCTTTGTGTTCTACACGATTCAACACAACCGTTGCCACTGCTACTTTACCAACATATGGCTCACCTTTTGCTTCTGCGTGGACAAGACGAGCAATCAAATTCTCTTCTTTGTTTGAGATTGTTAGAGAATTATCTTTTTTTTCAATCATAGTCATTGGTGAATGTTCTATTTTTTCTTTATTAAAAAAACGACCATCTATAATTTCAGTTTCATTCTGGTTTAACTGATATTTTTCAAATAATATTTGTAAAGTGTCACCTGTTTGTATAGTGTCTTCTGCTTCAGCACTTATTTTAGATATAGGAAAAATACTAAATGAACCAATTACTAAGGTGATCGTAGTAAATAAGATTACTATCTTTTTCATTTTGTAAACCTCCTGTTTATTTTATTAGAATAAATTCAGGGCCATTTACAAGACTAACAGGTTTACAAGGGTAACACATTAGTGAATTAATGGAAGTTTTTCCATTTGTGTGAAATCACAAATGTGAAAAAAGTCTCAACTCCATAAAGGAATTGAGACTTAAATAACTATTATTCATTTGTTCCATTAACAGGTTTAAATAATCCTGGTTGTAACGACACCTTCAAAATGTTGAATTTTCCCTTCTAGAGCAGGAATGATATCAGCAGTCACTTCATTGTCAATGTCAATCATCGTATATGCATATTCTCCACGACTTCTGTTTACCATGTCAGCGATGTTCAAATTATAACCTGATACAGCTAGTGTGATTTGCCCAACCATGTTCGGAACGTTTTCATGGAAAGCAACCAAACGTCGTTTCCCCGTATAAGGTAGGGAAGCGTTTGGGAAATTCACTGAGTTTTTAATGTTTCCTGTTTCTAAAAATTCCTTTACTTGACGAGCAGCCATGATCGCACAGTTTTCCTCTGATTCTTGAGTAGAGGCACCAAGATGTGGAATTGGAACTGTGTTTTTCATTTTCAAGACATTTTCATTCGGGAAGTCTGTAATATACTTACCAACTTTTCCGCTTTCAAGTGCAGCTTCCATATCCGTTTCATTCACAAGTTCTCCTCGTGAAAAGTTAAAAATATGAACGCCTGGCTTCATGATATCAAAAGTTTCTTGGTTAAACATTCCTTTTGTTTCTTCAGTAAATGGAACATGTACAGTAATATAATCTGAATTAGCAAACAATTGCTCAATCGTCATAGCACGCTGTACGTTGCGTGATAAGTTCCAAGCTGTATTAACAGAAATGAACGGGTCAAAACCAATTACATCCATGTCCAAATCTAGTGCATCATTCGCAACTAGTGCACCAATTGCACCTAAACCAATTACACCTAGCGTTTTTCCTTTAATTTCTTTACCAACGAATTGTTTTTTACCTGCTTCTACAAGCTTCGGAATTTGTTCTCCTTGACCTTCTAACGTGTTTGTCCAAGCAACACCAGCAAAAAGATTACGAGATGAAGCAATTAATGTAGCAAGAATCATTTCTTTTACAGCATTGGCATTAGCACCAGGTGTATTAAAAACTACAATTCCTTGCTCTGTACATTTGTCAACTGGGATATTATTGACACCAGCACCAGCACGTGCGATCGCTTTTAAATCATTACCGAGTTCAAATGTGTGCATGTTAAAGCTACGAAGAACAATTGCATCAGGATTTTCACTGTCATTATCGATCTTAAATTTATCCTTAGTGAAAACATTTAGCCCGCTTTCTGCAATATTATTTAATGTTTTGATTGTGTTTATTCTTTCTGTAATTAATGTGCTCATGTTATTTGCTCCTCGTTATCTATATTTTTTACATTCCCTAAATTAATGAATTTCTTTATTAATTTAAAGACGTTATGACTTTCTATCCTAATAAACAGAAAGAGGTAAGGAATACTTCCCTTACCTCTGCCCAGGCGAACGGCTACGACACTATGTGCTCCCTCACGGTTATCCGCGTTTCGCCAGTTACACATAGTCATTAGATTGCTTTTATTTTATCAAATTATTAAGAAATCTTCAACATCAATTTTTAAGATTATACATATCCATTCATTTAAGATATCTATACCTTTAAATATCTTGTTTTAATCGTTTCATATTCTTAACAACCAGTTTGTAGTGCTAAACAATATATATAAGAAAGACTGTTCCCCTAAAAAATGTTATCTTGGTAATATGAACTTTTTTATGTACTTAGCTGCCCTTTTCGCATAATTAGCTTATAATTTCACCTAAAAAATACAACGATCGATTTTTTTAGCTTTGAAAGCAACATACTTTTGAAAAGCCATTAGAAAAAACCGATGGGACTCCCATCGGTTCTATTTCACACAAAACATTCTAATAAATCTATACTTCCACAACTTCCAAATCTTCACTAGTTTCTGTTGTTTCTTCTGTTGTTTCTTCTGTTGTTTCTTCGGTTGTTTCTTCGGTTGTTTCTTCGGTTGTTCCTTCGGTTGTTCCTTCTGTTGTTTCTTCTTCAACTGCTATCATTGCATGAACTGCAGAATTGACAGATGCATGTAATTTCGCTTTTTCACTTGCATTCTCATTCGCCTGTGAATTTTCTTTGTTTGTCACGGATTTACTTACTTTTACTGCTTCCTCAATAACTTCTGATAGCTCTTCTTCAATTGCTTCTGGTTTCACTTCTACAACAGGTTCAACTTTTACTTCTGATTGTCCTTCTTCTGTTGCTGCTTCTTCAACTACTACCTTTGCATGTATTGCAGAGTTGGCAGATGCATGTAACTTTGCTTTTTCATTAGAATTAACACTTGCATGTGAATTCACTTTGTTTGCTACAGATTTTTTTACTTCTATTACTTCTTCTATAACTTCTGTTTGCTTGTCTTCAACAGATTCTGATTTCACTTCTCTAACAGGCTCAACTTCTGCTTCTGTTGTTTCTTCATCAACTGCTATCGATGCATGTACTGCAGAGTTGGTAGATGCATGTAATTTCGCTTTTTCACTAGCATTTTCATTTGCTTGTGAATTTACTTTGTTTGCTACAGATTTTTTCACTTTTACTACTTCTTCTATAACTTCTGTTTGTTCTTCTTTAACTGGTTCTGGTTTCACTTCTACCTCAGGCTCAACTTCTGCTTTCGCTTGTACTGCAGAATTAATTGAAGCATTTGCTTTTGCACTCGCACTTGCATTTTCACTAGCATGAGCTTTTTCTTTATTTACTGATGTTTTTGTTTGTGCTGCAACTTTATTATTATCTGAGATTTTCACTGTATTAACTTCTTTTGGAGCACCTAGAGCTGCCTCACTTATATGCCCTCCTACAAAAACTCCAACTGAAATTACTCCTGCTAATACAAATGTTTTTACTGCAATCTTATTAATTTTCATTATATACCTCTCCTTTTTTAGTCGTTAGTACCATTTAATACTACATACACGTCTATAAAAAAGGAGTTGCTTGAGGTGGTTGCAAAGGAGGCGCATTAACCCATTGATTTCGATATGCAAATTCCCTAGAATCGAATGGTTGGAGTTGCTTTTGTTTCAAATAATTCTCCGCTTCTAGCAAATATTTATCAATGATGCTAGTTGTATTTTGCCCAAATCCTGTCCGATCCTTTGATGAACCTTCAGGAATTTTCGTGTTGTATGAGATGGGCACAACCATAATGTCACTTGGATATTTTCCCTTATTAGTAGGGATATCTTCTTTTTTCTCTACGATCTCAGGTTCTCCGTTCTGAGAATTCGATTCATTATTTGATGTCACGTTTTTATTATCTACTACCATTGCCTCAGAAGAATGAATCTCATTGTTATTAGGCTTTGTCTTCTGCTTTGAGAATTTTGGTTCTGGTACCTGACTTTTTTCAGGTAATACATTCTTAACAGCCTTGTTCTTCCCTACTTCATCTGATTTTTGTGCCTTTTCACTTGCTTGATCTGGTACCTTAACTGCCTTTTGTGCTTTTTCACTTGCTTGATCTGGTACCTTAACTGCCTTTTTGGCTTTTTCACTTGCTTGATCTGGTACCTTAACTGCCTTTTTGGCTTTTTCACTTGCTTGATCTGGTACCTTAACTGCCTTTTTGGCTTTTTCACTTGCTTGATCTGGTACCTTAACTACCTTTTTGGCTTTTTCACTTACTTGATCTGGTACCTTAACTGCCTTTTTGGCTTTTTCACTAACCAGTACTTGGATTGATTTCTCTATCTTTTTACTTGGCTGTGCTAAATTTTCTTTCTCAGTCTTTTTATTTGCATAATTTGAGACATTAATTTCTGACTTTGCTTTTGTAACTGGAGTAGAATTCTCGCTTTTCACAGATTTAACTATTTCAATTGCTTGACCATTTTGTGTACTTGGCTTTTGAGTTAATTCACTTTTCTCAGCGAATGCAGCAGTAGGGAACAAGATGACCGAACTTAAAATAACTCCTTTTAACAAGAGTCTCCATACGTGCATAATTTCACCACCTTTCTATGAAATAGTGCATGAATTATTTCGACTATACAATTCTTCATAATTCGACTTTTTGTGTCCGTATAGAGTAATAAGAGTATGAATCTTCTGTGATTATACCCATTTCTTATGACCTCACAAAAATTCATAGCAGTATAGAAGAAAAATGCTAGAAGTAGTATTAATAAGTGCTTGCCTATTTTCTCTAATAATCAGGTTGAGGTATAATCCTCACCTTTTTATACAAGCTAATTTAAAGAATGATTAAATAAGCAAAAGAAGGTGCCTTATGAAAAAACGTAGTTTTCAAATAATGATTATTTTAGCAATTTGCTTATCTGCTTGTTCCCAACAAAAAGAGGAACAAAAAAATATGACGATAGAAGAAACTAAAAAAGTAGATTTACAAAAAGGTGAGGAAATCGTGGGATATTTCAAAGAGACTAATCTCCCAATTACCGATACTAGAATGTATTCTGAAGAGGATGATCCAAATGAATTGTTAGGAAGACCAGGTGGGTACATAGGGAAAGTGGATTTCATAGATTCGAACGTCGTAAAAAAGATTGTAGATACTGAAACAAAAGAATACAGTTTATCGGAAGAGGAAATAAAAGAAACCATAAATAAAGAATTTGGTGTTGGAAATGGTGGTAGCTTTGAAGTTTTTAAAAATGAAGCTGATGCAAAAAAACGATTCGATTATGTTACGACAATTTCAAGTGAATTAGGTGGTGCTTTTGTTGAATATGGTTACCTAGAAAAGAATATATTTTTAAGGTTATCCAAAACTTTAACACCAACACAAGCGGCTGAATATGAAAAGGTTTTAAAGGAACTAGTAAAACAATAATAATTAGATACCCTTTACCTTTTGGATTATTTGTAAAGGAATGAATCCTAAAAAAGACCAACGTCAACTGAAAGCACGTTTGGTCTTTTACATAGTCCAAGAGCACGATGATAGGCTACATTCGAAAGATATACTTATGACGAAAACAGCTTTTACTTATTTACTGTCGGTTACTTATTAATCAGATATGCCTCTTGAATGGTTTCATTTAATTTCCTCTGAAATTTCTTCTAATGGACGATTACGATTGTTTAAGTACTGTAGTCAATTACTTTACCCTTTTTCCATATCTTTTGGATATGAGCCCTATATAAAACACGCTTCACAATAGTTTATTTATTAACATTACCAAATATATTATGTGATACCTCTAGAGCTGTAGTTGTTAGCCCCTATGCTAAATGTAAATGTACAGAAGCGTAGATGCCAATGCTGGAGCAATACCAAAAGCTTAAATTAGATGTATCTAAACACTGATCATTTCAGATCAACATTCTTATGAAAAATAAAAAAATCCAGCCATAAAAGACCGGAAACTAACTAGCTATCAATCACATTGTATAATTATTTACTTATTAATACTCTTGCTTAAATCACATCTTTATATTGTTTAAATACATAAGGCGAGGTCATAATCGAAAGAAGGGCACCATAATTTAAATTGAATGAAACCTCGTCTCCCACTATTAAATGATTCTTTTTCGCGTCAAGTACAGTATGATCACTACTTGATCCAATGATATCGATATCCAATAATGGGATCAGCCCAGAAACGAGTACGTCTTGACTCCCAACCCCAAGAATTACTCGACTCATTTGGCCACGGTCTTGAAATTGCGGAAAGACTCCAAAGGCATTCTGACCTATTTCCCCGTAGGGAATAGAAGGTTTGATTTTCGATTCGATTACCTCCGTGACAAAAGTAAAAGCATCTGTATATAATTCTGGAATCGCCACTCGATTTAAGGTTTCACGCCCTAAATAAATTGATTCTCCCAACCTTAAGTTGTTTACTCTACCTACACTATTAGTCTCCATAAACCAGTTATAATTCGCTGAATTACCACCTGATATATATGATAGTGGAAGTGAAAATTTCATTTCAACATCTCTGGCCAGAGTAGATAGAGCATTCATTTTTTGCTCATTTGGTTTCACGCCTCCAAAACAAGCAAAATTCACACCTAAACCTACAATTTCAATGCCTTTAAGTTTCAAGACGTCCTCAATAAAGGTATCTAGATTTGCGGGGATGATTCCTTCTCTTAAATCGCCCATTTCAATCATTAGGATAATTTTTTGTACTGTGTTTGCTCTCAGTGCTGCTTCGGATAATCTTTTGATAACAGACATCTCCGTATTCATACAAATGTCTGCATTTTTTATCACCGACTCAATCTCACTCAAAGCAGGTGACCTCAATAACACAAAATTCGCCTTGACTCCTGCTTCGCGCATTCTTTGTAGATTAACTAACTTTGAATCTGCGAGTATTTTGATCCCTTGATCTAGTAATATAGTTGCTATTTCTGGAGCTCCACAAACTGTTTTTGTAACGGCCATTAGTCCAATTTGTTTAGCACCATAAATACCAATTAGCTTCTTAGCATTATGGGCTATTTTAGCTAAGTTGATTTCGATCCGAGGTGTTATCTGCTGGGTCAAGTTAATAATACTTTAGTTTGTTTCGTTTTCAAGGTTGGATACGCATCGAAGATACTTTCGATTAGTTTGTCACACCCAAATTTTAATGCATCTGTTGTTGGAAGGTTTAGATCCTTTTCGTATTCTGAAATAGTGGTCACAAGCTCTTCATCAGTCATGTTTTCATGATTGATAGTAACCGCTATCACTTTTGATTTTGAGAAGCTTTCAATGAGGTCGATTTCACTTTTTACCGTTGGCATTTCCATATAACTGAAATCTCCTAAATGTTCTCGTTTTGGTGCATGTTGAATGATGACTGCTCCAGGTCTAGATCCCCTGATAATTCCACATGAACTTATATAGGCAGGATGGCTCAATGCTCCTTGCCCCTCAACGATAATAATATCAGGATTATCATTTTCATAAGCCTTCATGATTTGGTTTTCGATTTCTCCTGTCATAAATTGCGATGGAATTGCATCAATAGCTACCCCGTATTTTGCCCCCTGTATTAACCCTGTTTGGCCAGTTGCAATAAAAGCGACATTTAAGCCCTTTTCTAGTAATGCATCTTCAAGTAAAACTGAAGTTGTTCGTTTACCAATTGCACTATCAGTACCAAGTACTGCTACAACTGGTGTATCGATACTTAGAATACGACCCGAGAATAAATGCATATCTTTTTTATTTGCAGGCTTTCTTATATCAGTAATCGTTACCTTATTTTGTTTAGCATGTTTGGTAAATTCTTCATCATCTGTAAAGAATTCGTGAAGAGGATTAACAATACTCATCCCATGTTCCATCGCTTTAAATAAGAGATTTCGTTCATCCTCTTTTAGGAATGCCTCAGATGGAGCTATTCCATAAATGAATTGATCAGGAGTACTTGTTAACGACTCTAATGCATGATTGAGGTTTCTGAATATAGGTATACTATTTTTCACTCCTGAAAGATGTTCACCAGCATCCATCCCAACCTTTGTACTATCTATCACTCCGACAATTTCAAATTTTCTAGAGCTTCTAACCAGCCCATTAGCTGTCTTTCCATCCATCGTTCCAAAATTATTCTCACAATACACAAGTGCTTTTTCTTTCATAAGGCTTTTCCTCCCAAAATCTATTTTCATTACCCGTATCTCTGAGTAAAAGAGATTCACATTTTGGTCAAGGAAATAGACACCTGCCCATATAGAAAGAAGCCTATAAGTCATTCAATGTAATTTTATTAGAATAAACGAAATATTCGTACGTACTTCCTAGTATAGCACAGTATAGGAAATTCTATGACAAAGCCCGATATAAGAATCGAGAATCAGGTGAAATTGTAAAGGATAATGAACCAAAAGCAGCCTTCTACTTTAGCAAAAATAAATGATTTATTCTCTTGTTGTTTACGGTTTGGTTGTTGTTTTTCGAACTTACAAGACTAATAGAAACAAGCGTTTTAAAACATTTATAAGATAGGTCTTCAAGGCCAGTGAGCCTTGAAGTACCTCTTCATTAAATGAACGACCATTACAAACATTGAAAAGAAACAATCTAAAAGAAATTCTTAACGTTCTCTACAGTTTCATTGCATTCTGTACAATGAGTAAAAACAGACAGTATATCCTCTGTAATAAGATGGTCTGTTTCCTTTTTGCACCGATCACAATACTGTATTTCATGAACTTCCATCAAATCACTCCATTCTTTATTAGTGTGAATGACCTTTTATTACCATACCCACATCTTTATAAAATAAGTAAAGAAAAACATCGAGTGTTTTTCTCAATACTAAAATTTTATTATTTCTTAACGACAAAAAGGAGAGACAAGGAAACGATCCCTTATTCTCTCCAGTCCACCAATCAATTATTCATGAAAATTCATACCATCCGTCGTTGCATTTATTACTCCTGCTCGTATGACGAAATCACCAAAGTGTTCGCCTTCTTGACGTTCCTTAGCATAGCGTGAAAGAAGGATACTTAATTCGTTTAAAATTTCTTCTTCACCAATGTTTTCGCGGAACATTTTGTTTA
This sequence comes from Metabacillus sp. GQ13, assembly GCF_059758525.1. Lineage (NCBI taxonomy): Bacteria > Bacillati > Bacillota > Bacilli > Caryophanales > Bacillaceae > Metabacillus > Metabacillus sp. GQ13. The sequence continues at coordinate 212,240 of NZ_JCAXET010000009.1, read as the reverse complement.
GGCGACTGCCGTCAAATGCTGCGCCAAGATACATATTGTATTTACCAACAGCTTTTCCGATAAAGGCGATTTCACCAAGTGCCGGACGAGCACAACCGTTAGGACAGCCTGTCATACGAATCGTGATCTCTTCATCTCGTAGGCCATTTTCATCGATAATGGTTTCGATCTTACCAAGCAGTTCAGGCAAATAGCGTTCTGCTTCTGCCATAGCCAATCCACATGTAGGAAGAGCAACACATGTCATTGAACTACGGCGGAGTGCTGAATAATGCTCGCCATCTGTAAGTCCGTACTGTTCAATTAGTTCAATGATTTTTTTCTTTTTATTCGCAGATACGTTAGCAATGATGATATTTTGGTTTGCAGTAAGACGAATATCTCCAGTGTGAACCTTAGCGATTTCACGCAAGCCAGTCATCAGCTTATAGTCATCAAAATCGGCAATCCGTCCGTTTTGGACAAACATTGTAAAATGCCATCTACCTTTAACGCCTTTTTCCCAACCGTAGCGGTCGCCATTATGATCAAAATGGTATGGCTTTGCTTCCTCAAGATTCCAGCCGAGACGATCTTCTAGCTCTGCCTTGACCGTTTCTAATCCTAAGCGGTCAACTGTGTACTTAAACCGTGCATTTTTACGAGCAGAACGGTTACCGTAGTCACGTTGAATTGTAATGACCTTTTCAGCTACATCATAAATTTGTTCTGGTTTACAGAAGCCGATTACTTTAGCAAGCTGTGGATATGTTGCTTTGTCACCGTGAGACATCCCCATACCACCACCAATTGCTACGTTAAAACCGATAAGCTTATCTTCTTCAATAACCGCAATTAGGCCAAGGTCCTGAGAAAAAACGTCAATGTCATTTGAAGGTGGAACCGCAATCCCAATCTTGAATTTCCGCGGCAAGTAAAGCGGACCATACATTGGTTCAACTTCTTCCACTTCAGGTGATCCGATCACTTTTTCTTCATCTAACCAAAGTTCATGGTACGCTCTTGTACGTGGTAATAAATCATCACTCAAGCGTTTCGACCATTCATATACTTCAGCATGGATCTCAGATTGATATGGATTTGGATTACACATCACATTACGATTCACATCACCACAAGCAGCAATTGTATCCAATAAAGATGCATGAATTTCTTGAATTGTTTTTTTCATATTCCACTTTAAAATACCGTGCATTTGAAATGTCTGACGTGTCGTCAGTTTTAAGGTGCCATTTCCATATTTATGGGCTAGCTCATCCAGAGCTAACCATTGATCTGGTGTAGCTACACCACCAGGCATACGAACTCGCAGCATGAATTGATACGCTGGTTCAAGTTTTTGTTTTTGGCGCTCATTACGGAGATCACGATCATCCTGTAGGTAGCTACCATGAAATTTCATCAGACGATTATCATCATCAGAAATTCCTGAACTGATTGGCTCAAGCATTGATTCCGCCAGTGTTCCACGCAATAATTTACTTTCTTCTTTAATGCGTTCCACATCGCTTGGTTTGCCGTCTGGCGCTTTTAATAATTGGTTCACCATGTTTTTAAAAACTCCTTTCATTCAAAAATCAGTATACATCTCGTTGATAACGCTTTTGCTGTTGCATGTCTGCAAGATAGTCTTTCGCATCTTCAGTAGTCATATTTCCTTCTTTTTCAATAATGGATAATAATGTATGATGGACATCATGTGCCATGTTTTTCTCGTCCCCACATATATAAACAACTGCACCTTTTTGAAGCCATTCAAACAATTCCTTACTATGCTCGAGCATACGGTTTTGAACATACACTTTTTGCTCAGTATCACGTGAAAATGCAACATCCATTTTTGTAAGCTCGCCATCTTTTATAAACTTTTGCCATTCTGTTTGGTAAAGGAAATCCGTCATGAAGTGCTGATCACCAAAGAACAACCATGATTTCCCTTCTGCGCCTAGTTCCTCTCGTTCCTGGATAAACGATCTAAAAGGTGCTATTCCTGTCCCTGGTCCAACCATAATGATTGGAGTATCTGGGTTCTGTGGTAATTTAAAGTTTTGATTATGTTGAATATAAACTGGCAATGTATCACCAGGTTGTAGACGCTCCGCACATAAAATCGAGCATACACCATTCCGCTTACGGCCATGTGTTTCGTAACGAACAGCACCAATTGTTAAATGCACCTCATCCGGATTAGCTGATAGGCTACTCGCAATTGAGTAGAGACGAGCTGGCATTTTTCGAAGAATGCTGATAAATTCTTGCACTGATACTCCCCACGGTCCAAAGTCATGAACCAAATCAAGCAAATCATGTCCATCAAGATAAGCCTTGAGTTTATCTTCATGACCTGGTGATAAAAGCTCACGTAGCTCATCATTGGTTGAAAGCTGTCCTGCTTTCTCAAGAAGTGGTTTTGTTAAAACGGTAATTTCAAAGTGAGTGCTGAGCGCTTCCTTAAGCGTCCGAACATCTCCCTGTTTATTAATTGTTACAATTTCTTCTGGGTCCCATTTCATTTCCTCAAGTAGCATATCAACAAGGGTTGGGTCGTTTTCTGGATAGATACCAAGACTGTCACCTGGTTCATATGTAATTCCAGAACCTTCTAGTGATATCTCAAGGTGACGTGTTTCTTTATTTGAGCCACGACCATTTAAATTTAAGTTCTCAAGTACTTCTGCTTGAAAAGGATTTGTTCTAGAATAGGTACTCACACCAGCCTGAGTTGCTGCTGGGGTAGATACTGAACTTGCAGCATCTGTTCCTTGTGCTTCAGTTAAGCCACTAAGAACTCCTTCAAGCCATTCAGCTGCTGGCTCATCAAAGTCAAGATCGCAGTCGACACGAGCATTAATTCGTGTTCCGCCAAGCTCTTCAAGGCGTTGGTCAAATTCTTTACCTGTCTGACAGAAAAATTCATACGAACTGTCTCCAAGTGATAAAACGGAAAACTGGAAATTCTCAAGCTTTGGAGCACGTCTGCCATGAAGAAACTCATGAAATGACAAGGCATTATCCGGAGGATCTCCTTCTCCATGTGTACTTACAATAATGAGCAGATTTTGAATCTTCTTCAAATTATTTGGTTTAAAATCATTCATCGACGAAACGGTTACGTTAAAACCGCTTCCCTCTAATGTTTTTCCTGCATTGTCAGCAAGACTCTGTGCGTTACCTGTCTGAGATCCATAAAGAATCGTCACATCTTTTGAAATGACTTGCTCGATGCTCCCGACAGCGTCTGCTACAGGTGCTTCTAATGTTGCTGCTACAGATGTAGACTGGGATGTAGCGGCTAAATAACCACTAAGCCAGACTTTTTGTGCTTCTGTTAAGGTTGGCAAAAGACGGTTTAGGAGCTCTGCCTGCTCCTGATTAAACGGACTGTTCATTACCTGAAGTTGCAACTAATATCCACCTCACAAAGGAATATAAACTAATCGTACGTCATTTTATTTATTATGACTAGTTTCAACAATTCTTGCATTCACCTTTCAGTGAAAAAAATGATTAATATAATCATAGTTTCACTATTCCTATAAGTCAAGTGGGTTTTAAGATATCTCCCCTGAGTATAGCTTGTTTTTTAACCTGATTTAATGGTATGAATAGTTTATTTTATCTATCGTAAAACACATTGCATATCTTCAATTGTTATTTTGTGTTCATTCCAAAACTAAATTAAAATTAAAATTGATACAATGCAGGCGCCTTCCTATCATAAGAAGGCGCCTGCATTGTATCGTATAGATTTTGGATATTTAAGAAAAGCTCAAGCGCCTAGGGTTGCCCCGACACGCATAAGCCAGTAATGGGTTTGCTTTTCCCCTAGAGAGGCTAAGCGCTCGAGCTAGACACAAAACTAAGTACAAACCTTTCATACCTCTCAAAAATACCCTTCCCTATTCTTTACTAAATTCTATTGTGCTTCTCACTGTATTAATTGGGCGCACTAACTTTTCAATTTGTTCCCTTTTTGGTTCTAAGAAAGGCGGTAAGGATAATTTTTCTCCTAGTGTCTCATATGGTTCATCACCCATAAAACCTGGACCATCTGTTGCAAATTCAAATAAAATCTGTGGGGCAACATTTGAATATAAAGATTCAAAGAAATGCCGATCCACATAACCAGATGTTGGGAATTGGAATTTTTGCAAACGTTCGATCCACTCCTCTAAAACAGCACGATTCTCTACACGGAATGCAGCATGATGAACCGTTCCAAAACCTTGACGAGCTTGCGGAAGTACCACATTATGTTCAACAACGATCTGCGCACCATTTCCTCCTTCTCCAACTTCGAAAAGATGAAATGAACCCTCACTGTCTATTTCTTTAAATAATAAAACCTTTTCCAGCATCTCTTTAAAATAATCAAAATTTGCAATTCGAACAAATATTGGACCTAAACCAGTAATCGCAAATTCAAGAGGGACAGGTCCTTTTTTCCAAGGTGTACCAGCATCAACCCCAACGTTTCCTTGATCTGATATCAGTTGATATGCTTGGTCGTCAAAATCAACAAAAGACAATGACTTTTTGCCAAATTGTTCTTTGATTCCAGTATGACTGATCTTTAGGCGCTCAAAACGTTTGACCCAATAATCAAGTGCTGCATCAGTAGGCACACGAAAAGATGTTTTTGAGATTTCATTTGTGCCATGCTCGCCTTTTGGTATGTTTGGAAAATCAAAGAAAGTCATATCTGTCCCTGCATTTCCTATGTCATCAGCAAAGAATAAGTGATAGGTTTGAATATCATCCTGGTTAACCGTTTTTTTCACTAATCGCATACCTAATACATATGTGAAAAATTGATAGTTTTTTTCTGCACTACTAGTGATAGCTGTTACATGGTGTATTCCTTTTAATTCATTCACTTCTATTCCTCCATTTAAAACATATTTGTTACTTACTATGTTCTATTTAACTATTTTCAATAAACAGGTTTATGTGATTTTTGTATTTAATAGTTCATTATAGTCTTAATTAAAGTATCTTTAATTCAAGATATCATATTAAAAAAATTGTGTCAATCATCGTCGCATACTTATTCTACTTTCTCTTTTCTTTTATTCTACACACAATACAATTAAGTCTTTCTACTATATCGGTGTCACTAAACTCCCCTACAGTTATGATCATTTTCAACAAAAAAAACAAAAAACTCAAAGCGCTAGAGATAAGGCGCTTTGAGTAAATGTTTTTTTATATTAGAGGATCAGCATTCCAACCAATCCACTTGCAATTCCGAGAACAATGACCGATGCTACAACAAAAGTGAGAACCCTCTTAGGAAATGATTTAGAAACCATTAATAATGAAGGCAAACTAATAGCAGGTAATGTAATTAAAAGTGCTGCAGCAGGTCCACCACCAAGTCCTAACATCATAAATGTTTGGATAATTGGAATCTCAGCAGCAGTAGGAATAACAAAGAGCATCCCCGCAATTGCGAATAAGATGATCACCAGCAAACTATTTGCTTGAGCGTCACTTATCTGTGGAAATAACCAGACACGCCCAGCTCCTAATAGCAGAACTGATAGAACGTATGCGGGAACAATATAAAGCAACATATTCAAAATACTTTTTAACCATCTTGAAGCTAAGCTTCCAGTTGGTTCAACTTTCTCAACAATCTGATCAATATCAATGGGTTTTACATCTTTGACAAAGCGATTAGCCAGATAACTAACACCAAATGTTAAAATTAGTCCAAAGACAAGACGGATCAATGTAAATTCCCATGATAAAACAAACGTCATAAACACAAGTGTTGCCGGATTAATTGTTGGATTACCAATCCAAAATGCTAATGCTGCTCCGACGTTGACATTTTTTTTACGAAGTCCAACAGCCATTGGTGCTGCACAACAGGTACACATCATTCCTGGTACAGAAGCCAAACCAGCGATAGCTGTACTTCCAAATGATGATTTTCCAAATATTTTAAGAAGCCATTGTGTTGGCAATAATACTTGTATTAAAGAACCTAGAAGAATACCTAAGATTGCGGCTTTCCAAATAGATAAAAAGTAAACCTCTGCATACTCCAATGCAGCTTTCCATGACGGTGTTCCAGTGATTGCTTGATCTCCTAATATGGAAGAGCCAATTGAATGTGTATTTGCAGCAGCTATAACTTTATGAAAATAAGGCCACCATTTCACATAAAGTAAACCAGCCGCAGCTATAAAAAGAAAGGTAGCAATGAGCCAGATTGTTTTTCGATTTATTGTATGTTTATGATCAATTGTTGTATTTAATTGTGCCATGGTAACCTCCTGTCTAATCATTTGTTTTTTATGATGACAAAATATTATATCACACAAAATGAATTAAATAGGAAATCCCCTAGTCTAAATTAGCATATAGTTACTAGTTTTTCCAAAACCTTTGAATCCGTGAATAAGCTTTTATTGACATGGTGATTTATAATAAAACTATTCTATAAAAATAGGAAGGTTGTTTTCTAATGACTGATATAAATACTGTGAAACTTACATCATTATCTTCAAAGGGTGGCTGCGGTTGTAAAATTGGCCCAGCAGACTTAAAACAGGTTTTACAAAACCTTCCTGCTGCCATTCCAAATCCTAGCCTGCTTGTCGGTCTAGATACTAGTGACGATGCTGGTGTTTATCGTTTAAATGATGAATTGGCCCTGGTTCAAACTGTTGATTTCTTCACTCCGATTGTAGATGATCCCTATTCTTTTGGACAAGTTGCCGCGGCAAATGCGATTAGTGATATTTATGCGATGGGTGGTAAACCTTTAACAGCACTAAATATTGTTGCCTTCCCGATTTCTACTTTGGATAAGCAAATTTTAACAGATATTTTACGCGGTGCAGGTGATAAACTGAAAGAGGCTGGTGCAACTCTTGTTGGAGGTCATTCCATTGAGGATAAAGAGCCAAAGTTCGGACTTGCCGTTACTGGGCTCGTACACCCTGACAAAGTACGTACCAATGCTGGAGCAAAACCAGGTGATAAACTAATTTTAACGAAACCAATCGGAGTAGGTATCTCAACAACCTCCATTAAACGTGATTTATTATCACCTGAGGAAATTGCTCGCGTGACAAATGTTATGGCCACATTAAATAAAACTGCAGCCGAAAAAATGGAACCTTATGCTGTCCATGCTTGTACAGATGTTACTGGTTTCGGATTACTTGGTCACGCCTCAGAAATGGCTAAAGGCAGTAATACAGGATTGAATATTTTTAAAGATCAAGTTCCAACGTTACCAAGAGTCAGAGAGTTAGCTGAAGCAGGTGCTGTACCTGGTGGAACAAAGAATAATTTTGCTCACCTTCAAGGAGATGTTACATTCCAAGAAGATATGGATCAAATCGATCAATGGATTTTGTGTGATGCCGTTACTTCTGGTGGATTACTAATTTCTCTAGCTAGTGAAGAAGCAAATGCATTGCTTTCTGAACTGTTAGAAGCTGGAGTGGAAGCAGCGATCATTGGAGAAGTAACACAAGAAAACCCAGGACATATCGTTGTACGATAGGTCTCATTATCATATCGGGTAGATGGTACAACCTCTACCCTTCTTATCCATTTAACAACTTTTTTTACAACATCCACTTACTCTATTTCAAACTACATCAACATTTTTTACATGCAGAAAGGTGGAAACATTGTGTTCCAGGATATATCAGTTGAAGATCTACTTTCACTAAAAGAAAAAGGTGAGCTAAAGGTCATTGATGTGCGCTCACCATCCGAGTTTAAAGAAGCCACCATTCCTGGGAGTATGAACATTCCATTTTTCAATGATGAAGAACGTGCAGAAGTCGGAACAATTTATAAACAAGTTAGTGCTGAAGCTGCGAAGGAACGTGGGCTTGAAATTGTTTCTGCTAAATTACCGGCTTTCATCAAGGGATTTTCCAAGATCGAGGGGGAAAAAGCCGTTTTTTGCTGGCGCGGAGGAATGCGTAGTCGAACATCAGCTACCGTTCTTTCATTAATGGGAATTAAAGCGTTTCGGTTAGATGGCGGCTACCGTTCATATCGTAATTGGGTAGTAGACGAACTAAATACAATTGATTTAAAACCAGAAGTTCTTGTTTTGAATGGATACACAGGATCTGGGAAAACCACAATCCTCCGCCAACTAGATGAAGAGGGACTATCTGTAATTGATCTCGAAGGATTGGCTAATCATAGAGGTTCGATCTTTGGACAAATTGGCTTGGAGCCTAATAACCAAAAGAAGTTTGATGCTTTGCTCGTTGAAAGCATTAAGCGTATCCAGCATTCACCCTATGTCCTACTTGAAGGTGAGAGCAAAAGAATTGGAAAGGTTACTATCCCTGATTTCGTTCTCGAAAAAAAGGGGCAAGGACGACAATTATTTATTGAAATGCCAATCGAAGAAAGAATTAAGCATATTTTAGAAGATTACCAGCCATGGGATCACGAAGAAGAATGTCAATTAGCATTCTCAAGAATAAAGAGACGGATCCATACACCGATTGCCAATCAAATCGAGGCTGATTTAGAATCCGGAAACTATACCTCTGCAATAGGCTTACTGCTTGAATATTATTACGATCCATTATATGACCATACAGCAGACCAATATACTGAAGATCAGAAGATTTTAATAAAAGTAAATAATACTAGTGAAGCAGTTGAATTCATTCGTAATCATCTTAATATTAAGCAAATGTAGGATTAGATAACCAGAGTTTCCTTAAAATGAGGAGATTTCTGGGTTTTTTAGGTTGAGGAATAATCCCATCAACTTTAGCAGCAATTGATCTCTAATAGACTAGTTAGTAATCCACCCTCATAATAAAGGGCTGCTTTCTCACATTGATTGTTGCATGTCAAACATAGTTCTATTCCAATTTAAACTATGAAAAAAACTCACTACAAAAAGCACCCCTAAGGATGCTTTTGCCTATATGATTACTAGTTATTTGCATGATAAACCTTACAATACACGTTCGATTGATTTAATCGCATCGAAATGCATACCTTCATGATATAAACAAAAGCTTAGAAATTCTTCAACTGTTGATAATGTTAGCCCCTTAGACGTTGTATATGGTTGTTCCACTGTTTCTTTGATTCGAGCTCCCAACACATCTTCAATCCTTGTCGTCTGATTTTCGAGCAAATGAATTAACTCATCGACCGATGGTACGTTTTCTCCCCAATCCTCTGGCTTCGATCCAGGACTAAATAATTCGATAAAATGATCAGGAATCTTTATTTCTTCTCCAATGAAAGAAAAGGCGAACTTCTCTTGAACGACATATATATGCCCTAAATTCCATTTAATATTGTTATTGAATCCCCTTAGTATATATTGTGACTTTTCATCATTAATTCCTTTCACATGGTTAATTGTATTATCACGAACAAATCTTAATTGTTTAAACAGAAAATTGCCCATATTATTTCTCCTCCTAATTGTTTTTCATACCCAAAATGTAGGGTATTTTCGTTTACTACGCAAATTATTAATAATCAACGCTAAAATAACTATGATGACTGAGCCAATTAGAACTGGCGTTACTAAGTAGCTCCAACTGTACGCGCCAAACATAATAACAATTGGATCCGCCCCTGCTGGTGGATGAGTTGTTTTTGTGATCATCATACATGCAATCGCTAAGCCGACTGCTATCCCAATAGCCCAAGGTGCATCACCAACTAATTGAAATGTAGCTAATCCAATAAATGTAGAAACAAAATGCCCACCAATAATATTCCTCGGTTGTGATAAAGGTGCGTTCCATGCACCAAATACCAAAACACAACTTGCACCAAAAGGAGCCATTAACCACGCAGCTTCTGTCATATTCGTTAAAAATACTAAAGCAAAAATTGTTAAAGATCCTCCAATAAACGCAGTTAGCATATCCTTTACATTTATTTGAAGTGGACTTCTCCCATCTCCTTTCATTTTAGATAAAAATTGAAGGTATCCTAAATTTGTTACCACTTTTTTTGCCTTTGCAATACGATCCATTATTTACCTCCTTATACGTTACTTTACATCAAATGAACTAACCTGTAAATATAATATTAAAGGGTTAGTTTTAAAATTCATAAAATAGACCTCAATGCAATTTGTATTAACAATGTGACGCTACTGATATCTTGCCAAATGGTGTAGAGCATGTTTATTCAATTAGAATTTTTCTTTAAGGCTCTTTTCTAAAAGTTTGTTGCTCTAGTACGAATAAAAATCGGCTTTTGGATTTTTATTATCTAAATTGAAGCGATCTCCAGTGGGATATCAGTGTCATTTAACGAAAAGAGCACGAAGATAGGCTGAATACGTAAAGATTTACTTATTACGAAAAACAACAATCTTTGCGAAAATAGCCCTCTTTTAAAAAGGAATATTGCAATATCGAAGTGGAGGTTTATATAAAAATAGATGGAGAGAAAGACTGTTATGTTTCAGTTTGAACTATCTAGTGCTATATAGTTATTTGAAGTTATATTTATGCTTCATGATTTTGAAGAGATTTAAACAAAAGTATCCATTATACAATAATAAAATCATTTGGACCTTGTGATATTTATCATGGGGTTTTTTTCTTTTCAAAATTGAACATACTTCTTAAAGAGGTTAATTGACAATCAAAAAATGGGACTAAAACGTAATAGATCCATCGTTTTCATATGTTTCTGTCTTTAAGAGGAGGAATTTAATTGATGAGTAATTTAAACGGTAAAGTGTCGATCGTAACGGGTGGTGCTTCTGGAATCGGATTGGCGACTGTGAAAGCATTTCTTGAAAAAGGCGTTAAAGTTGTTATTGCTGATTTTAATGAGCAAGCCGGCAGAGAAGTTGAGAAGGAGTTGAAGGCGAAAAACAAGGATGTACTATTTGTTAAGGTAGATGTAGCAAATGAACAGTCAGTTGAGAGCCTAGTTGCCGAGACGGTTAATGTGTTTGGTAAAGTAGACATACTAATTAACAATGCTGGGGTTGGAGTCCTTGCATCAACTCACGAACTTTCTTTTGAAGATTATAATAGAGTGATTTCTATTAACCAAAACGGTGTATTTTTTGGAGCTAAATATGCGATTCGCGAATTTTTAAGGAATGGTGGCGGGTCTATCGTAAACACCGCTTCAATCCTAGGACATGTCGGAGAGGCTGGCGCTTTTGCATACAACGCAAGCAAGGGAGCTGTGAATATTTTGACGAAATCGTTGGCACTTGAGTATGCTAATAAGAATATTAGAGTAAATGCAGTTTGCCCTGGCTATGTAGAATCAGGAATGGTTAATAAAGAAGCGTTAGGAGAGTTTTATGAGGGATTAGTTGCAAGACATCCTATTGGTAGACTTGGAAAAGCGGACGAAATAGCTCATGCGATTGTCTTCTTAAGTGAAAATGAATTTGTTACTGGAAGCTCACTATTGATTGATGGTGGGTATACTGCCCAATAATAAATATACACTACCAAGGTATTCTAACGTGTTCGGTTTTGAAGGACAAAGTGTCAATTAGTATCAGAACTCACAATACAATTAGGTAATTAAAAATGCTCAGAGATTTAATGGTTTGAGCATTTTTTAATATATTGGCTCGGTAATCTAAAGCACCCGTTCTTACTAATATAAGGTTAGCCAGATATTTCTGGTTGACCTTTTCTATATGGTCTTATTATAACGATAGTCGGTGTAAAATGTTGCACCCGGAGGGATCCAATTCCATTAGCTATACTATTTACCCCCTCTTATTTGTATAAACATGTTTCAGGCTGGTTGGGATAAAAAGAACCCGTTTAACAGCGAATCTATGACATTCCAAGGAGCCTTAAGGGATACCTACTAATAGTTGATTTTTTGGAGGCGATAAATGTAATAATATAGTAAATGCCCTGGACATATCTTGCGCTTTTTTGTTTGTTTGTTGAAAGTCAGTTTATAATGAGGTGTTATTTGTTGGTTAGTTTCCTTATGCCTCATCAGATGAACGTTTTTGAAAACGAGCTACCTTTTTTCGATTCCCGCATATTTTCATGGAACACCACTTTCGTCTTCCACTTTGATCTATAAATAATAGGACACAGTCAAGATTTGAACATCGTTTGAGGTGGGCCATCTTATTTTCTCCAATTAATGTTATCGCGTTAAAAGCAATCAACGAAATAAGCATATCTTCTATTTCACCAACAGGAATCGAAATTAATGTTTGATTGATTATTTTATAAGTAAAAGGTGCCTTTGCGATCTTTTCTTCTAAGAAAGCGATAAACAGATCTGGGATTGGCTTACCTTCAGCTACTAATTCAAAATTAGTTCTTAAAACATAACGTAGATCAAGTATTGACGTTACTACTCGCTCGATTCTTTCTTCTGCCTTTAACAATAATAAATCATTCCAAAGAGTATTTTCCTCTTTGACAACATGAAGCCAGTCCAGCACATCCTTTTCTGAAAGTAACAAATTCTCACGCTGCCCTCGTCTTACTAGCTCTGTATTCACTAAATCAAGCGAGAGATTACCTGATACCAGTGGAAATTTATTCGTTTCATTCATAAATGATGTCTCCATTTCGTTATTAATTTCTAACCGTTTATTTTCTATTTTAAGGTTATCTAATTATTATACCTTAATGATAAATTCTAGCTATCCTACCATCTGAAAATTCCTTTAAACGAATTTCTTTTTATTATAAAAAAGTCATCATCAAATAGAGAAAAGCACCCTCTAAGGATGCTTTTCCTATAAACTTATATATATTTTTACACATCTGGACGAGTTCAAATTATGACTGAATAAGTTCTTATGCTTCAATTAATTCAACAACTCTCAAGTAGCTTAATGGAAATTTCTTCATTTATCGCCCATGAAACAAATCAGGGTTAGCACATTTTTACTAGGATCAAAATCAAACTCTTTCTTTAACATGGATGCTTCAGGTTACATCCTAGTTTTATACTAGTAACTAGTAACTTTATAAGTGATGGATGCAATAGTCCTTCTTTAAGATGCGCTGGAGTAAGACAAATGACTCTACCTTTGCCGAATGTGTGCTCCCAGCCAGCAGTTGACGAACCAGCTACTGATTCGGATCGTAAAAAAACATTGGTATTTTCTTCATCACACGAAACAAAATAATGTTCATCCAGGAATTCAAACTTCTCATTTGAATGAATTATACTTGAACCAGATGCTGAGTATGTAACTACTCGATGTTCAACAGGGTGATGCTCGAAATATCCATGAAGCATAGCGGTATAATCTGTAAACTTCTCGTATGATGCGAGTCCAGAATGCCATGCAAGCCAACCGCCACCATCGTTTACATAGTCTCGAATTGCTTTGACAGCATGACCATCCATCCACGTACTCACTTTAGCATCCTCTGGATTAAGTCGGTTTTCTGCAAAAAGAACGACTAAATCTGGTTTAGATTTTAAGCTTTCTACTAGATGACTTACAGTTGTATATTCCAAATCAACCCGATCTATCTCCTGAATCGCCAATTCAAAAGATTGTTTGGCAAGCGCTTCATCATGATAAAAATCTCCTAAAATAGCTAAAACTTTTTTTGTCATTTTTTTCACCTCTAGATAATCATTGGTTTGCCTTTATGATCAATAAAGACATATTTACTAGTCACTTCAACTTTCCGTTCTATGATCTTAAATATGTTGCTTGCCGTATCGCTAGGATCTGTCGGTGCCTTTTCTCCACCCATATCCGTTTTCATCCAACCAGGATGAATCGCAAAGACATTAATATCTTTTTCCTTTAAATAAACATTCAGTTTCTCTGAAAGCATATTTAGGGCAACCTTTGACATACCATAAGGATAGTCAGGATTATATGCATTCGTAATGCTACCTGCTTCAGATGAAATATTAATGATAGACTGATTCTCACCTTGCATTAATAGTGGCAAAAAGTGCTTAATGATTCGAATTGGTCCTAATGTGTTAATATCAAACGATCTCATGACTTCATCAAGATCAAGGTCCTCAATGTTCTTGTCTCTTTGCAAAAGAATTCCTGCATTATTAATGATGACATCTACTTTTTCATCTTTTTCCTTTAAAAATTGGACTGCACCACTAATTGTACTTTCTTCTGCAACATCTATTTCTATCATTGAAAGTTTATCTTGATATTCTTCCTTAAGCATAAGTAGTGACTGAGTCGTTTCAGGTGTTTTATCCCTAACACCTGCAAACATCTTATGCCCCTTCTCTAGTCCTATTTTCGTTAAATAATAACCTAAGCCTCTATTTGCACCTGTAAGTAAGATATTCATAGATCCACTCCTCTTTACTTGTCATTTTCCAATAACTCGAATATAACTTTTAAATCTTTAAATGTATCTAAATAGGCATATCTTCCACCTGTATACTCACCTTTTTGAACCAATGGCATGCCCCCGGCTTCCATCACTTTCACCTTTTCTTTTAATCCATCTACTACAAAGGCAATGTGCTGAACACCTTCTCCGTTTTCTTCCAAAAATTCTCTCCACGTACTAGGATTTTCATCCGGCTGAATCAGTTCTAGTTGCAGTGAACCCATATCAAAAAATGCTAGTTTTGCCCTTGCCTCTGAAGATTCTCCCCTGAATTCAGTTTGAGCTACTTCTAAACCATCAGTCCATGAAGCTTGTGGCTTTTCAATACCAAAAAAGTCTGCATACGCTTGTGATGTTTTTTCAATATCTCTAACAATAATTCCAATTTGAGTAATTACATTTGTTCCCAATACATTCTTTATCATGATTACATCTCCTTTTAAAAAATCGTATTATTTTAGTATCAAATATTCATCTTACTAATGATTTCACCACTTGATTAAAACGCTTACTTTTCTAAAGTTAATTTTCAAAACCCCATTTTTTGGATAGCTTAAAGAAAAACGCTGTAATGGTTAGTGCGATTACTAATAAGACCCAGGCCATTGCAGAAGCATAACCCATTTTGAAGTATTGGAATGCATTTTGGTATAAATATAAAGCGTAGAAGGTCGTTGAACCATCAGGCCCTCCATTTGTTATGATGAATGCTTCAGCAAAGGACTGGAAAACACCAATTGTTCCAGTAATCACATTAAACAAGATCGCTGGTCGAAGCATTGGTAGCGTAATATGAATGACCTTTTGAAAAGGACCAGCTCCGTCAATTGATGCAGCTTCATATAAGGATTGAGGGATATCACTTAATCCAGCTAAGTAAATGAGGATCATATTTCCAGACATCCAGGTGGCCATTAGAACGAACGCTGGCTTCGACCAAGTAGGACTAGCAAACCAGCCAGGCCCTTCAATACCCACTAATCCTAAAATTGAGTTCACCACACCAGAGTCTGGTTGCAAAATCCAAACCCATAGAATCGATAAAACAACAAATGGTACCAGTGTTGGGATGAAAAAGACAATTCGAAAGAAAGACATGCCTTTTATATTTTTATTGTTTAACATGATTGAGATAAAGATAGCTACAATGGTTGTAAATGTTAAACCAATAAAGATCATAAACAAAGTGTTTGACAATACCTTATAAAAAAGATTATCTTCGAAAAAAAGTTTCTTGTAGTTATCTAATCCAACAAAATTTGGTTCAGCAATTAAATTATAATCTGTTAAAGAATAGTAGAAAGAACTTATAAGCGGAAATGCGGTAAACAAGATAAAACCAACAATCCATGGCGAGATGAAAAGTAATCCATTCCTTAAATTTCTTTTTTTAGTATTCATACAAATTCTCCTTTATCCTTTTGATCCTGTAAAGGTAATTCCTTGAATGAAGTACTTTTGTAGCATAAAGAAGATAATAATAACTGGTAATGTCATTGCTACTCCAACAGCCATTAATAGTGGCCAACGTGGATCATTCTCAGACATAATTTGTTGAATCCCCAAAGAAAGCGTATACAAATTATTATCACTTAAAAAGACTAGAGGTCCTATAAAATCACCCCACGCTTGAATAAATGAAAAGATGACAACAGTAGTTAAAATCGGCTTCGATAACGGTAAAATAATCTTCCAATAGATAAAGAATTCACTTGCCCCATCTATCTTTGCTGATTCGGATAATTCCTTTGGAATCCCAAGAAAGAATTGTCTAAGGAGAAATATGAAAAATGGGTTACCGAAAAATGCAGGTATAATTAAAGGTAAGAACGTACCAATCCAGCCTAGATTTTTGAATAAGATAAATAGCGGTATCATTAAAACTTGAAATGGCAGCATTAATGTAGCCAATACCAGAATAAAAACGGCATCTCTTCCTTTCCATTCAATCCGAGAAAAACCATACGCAATTAGTGAATTTGAAATAACTGCCCCAATTATTGTCGAGAAAGTGATAATTAAGGTGTTTTTTAAGTACAATAAAAATGGAAATTCACTAAATGCTGTTGTAAAGTTAGACCATTGTAGCTTTTCGGGAATCCAAATCGGCGGATTCGCAAATAGTTCTGAGGTACTTTTTAATGATCCTGATAATAACCATATAAATGGTATGATATAGAGTAGAGCAAATATGATGAGAATAATGTATACAATACCTGTTTCTACCCTCTTCGTACCCTTTGCCGATTTCGTACTAGTTAGGATCGGCTGATCTACTTTTTCAACTTTTGGGGTTCCACTCATTATTATCGCCTCATTTTATTAGTGTTTAATGATTTAGAATGACTCAAAAGATTTTGACCTTAATGAGCCATCCCATCGTAATCCAAGCACTACTCAGCCATTACTTAAGTTCCATTTGCAGTTTCTTTTCAGCTTCTTCTAAAAGAGGTCCAGGATCATTATTATTGTATATAACACTATCTCTAAGTAAGGTTAATTCATTCTTTAATTGTCCTGCGATAGATGTAAGTGCTGGATGACCTGTATTTGGTGACGCTGCAACATCTAACACCGTATCGTAGACTTGATCTCCATCCCATTTAATAGCATCCCCCGGTTCTTTATAGATCGAGATCGCTCTCCAGACATTAATGTTATCTGCCAATATTTCAGGTTGACCACCAAACATCATGAACTTAATGGCCGCTTCCGGGTTTTTAGCCCCCTTTGGAATCATAAATACATTTGTCCCTAGAGTTGTCGCCTTTTCTCTACCACCTTCTGGATTAGGAATTGCTGCTACACGGTATTCTGTATCAGGAGAATAGATACTTAATGCATTGGCAAACCAGTTACCATTAACCGTCATTGCCACTTTACCTGAGAAGAAAGGATGGTCAGGCGAAAAAGCACCTCCAAAACCAGATGTAAATGACTTGATTGTTTCAGGATTATACTTTTGTGCATAACTGTTCATCCATTTATATGCATCTTGAAGAGATTTTTCATTCAACTGAATTTCATTTTTATCTGCATTAAAGAAATTTGCTCCAAACACCCATCCCCATAATAGAGCTTCATCACCAGCGTCAATCCAAGGAATGAATCCTAATCGATCAATTCCACCATCAGAGTTAACCTTTGTTAACTTTTCAGCATATTCATCTAGCTCCTCAATCGTTGTTGGTGGTTTATTTGGGTCTAATCCCGCTTCCTCAAACATTTTCACATTATAATATAGTAGATTTACATTTGAATCTTGTGGAAATAAATAGGTTTCCCCATCATATTTCATCACATCAAGGAAAGAATCCAACACTCCCGACTCATCAAAGCCTTCTTTTTCTAGGTATTTATCTATAGGTTCAAGTGCACCCTGAGCAGCTAGTGCATAAGCAGCTGCGTAATCATTACTAATCACAACATCAGGAGGATTGCCACCACTTATTGCTGCTAGCAATTTCCCATTTGCAAGACCACCATCTGGTGGAGCATAAACAGCGTTTATCTTATTATCTGGGTTAACCTTAGAAAATTCCTCCATTCTCCATTTATCCCAAGTTTCTGAATCTCCTCCCCAAGGATACCAATAAGTAAATCCACCTGTGCCATCACTACCTCCTGCTTTTGAATCTTTGTCATCTGAAGTAGTAGAACTACTTGAACACCCGATTAATACTGAACCAAAGCATAGCAAGACGATCGACAGTAAAAGTAACAATTTCTTCATTTATAATCCCCCTTGAGTAAATTGTCCTAGAAAAAAACCTTAACCCCTTTGAACCTTAATAAATTTTCAATTAAAAGTATGAGATTCATCCCTCCCTTCACTGCTTTGTTAGATATTTACAGGATTCTCTAATCATTAATTTTGTACCAACTTTAAAATAGTGAGAATCAATTGTTCGTCCCTCTATTACACTGACTACATTTGTTGTTAACTTTTGCATCATCTCATCAAAATCAACCCGTAATGTCGTAAGTGGTGGGTTTGAATGTTCGCTCAACATATGATCATCAAAGCCAATAATGGAAATATCCTCGGGTACTCGAATGGAATACTCCTTAAATGCTTGAATTGCTCCAAAAGCAGTACTATCATTTACAGCGAAAAAAGCAGTTGGACGTTCAATTCCACTTTCCATCAACTTTTTTACAGCATCATAACCACTTTGCTTACTAAAGTCTCCTTCTAATACCCATTCTTCATAAATCGGAAGATCATGCTTCTTTAATGCTTTTATAAATCCCTGGTATTTTTGTGGTCCAGCAATTCTATTCATGCTCCCATTGATAATCCCAATTTTTTTGTGTCCTAAACGAACGAGATAATCAATTGCTTTTAACGCCCCAAGTTCATTATCAAAATTAGAAACGATTCGATTCGGTTCAAAAACACCTGGTAGTAATTGATCAACAATTCCTATTACAAACCCATCTTTAATTAGTTGCTCGATCATAGGTTCATAATTGTTTGCACCAATAAAAATTCCACCGTCTACTCTTCTTTGAAAGAAAACTTCCTTTATATTTTCAATCGTTTTATGCTTATTCGTATCACGAATAATATTTGTTAACACATAATATCCAAGTGAAGAGGCCTGTTCAATGATACTAGTAATTAAAAAATTTGATAAACTATCTACAGAAACTTGTCTTCTCCCAATAATAAATAACCCTATAGTAGAAGTTTTTTTACCTGCTAAAACCTGTGCAGATAAATTCGGATAATAATTTTTTTCTTGGATGACTTCCATTACCTTTTTACGGGTAGTTTCCGGTACATTTGTGTAATTATTGATAACTCTACTAACAGTGCTTCTTGATACACCAGCTAATCTTGCAATTTCAGTACTGTTAACATCCATCTCATGTTCCTCTCCCTAACGACTTACGATAATTGTTTTGAATTATATCTCTATAAACACGTGTTTATTATAGTCATACTGAAATAACGTAATATATGGTTCTTTTGAGTTTTAACGTTTTCAAAGATTACATTAATAGAGTATTAATAAACACGTGTTTATAGTCCTTTAAAAAAAGATACTCCTCTTTTTCTTAAAAATACAGTTAAAGAAATTACTATAGAAAACTCAAGCATATAAACAATAACATGATCAGTCTTATTGCAAATCAAGTATCATTTCTTATCAGGAAATTACATAATCCAACAAACGAAAGATGCTCACAAAGGGAGAAAAGCTTATATGAATCAACTCATTAAACAGTTAGGTAATCTATTAATGTAGCATCCATTCTTTAGCAGTTTACTTGTGGAGATCTAGGATCAATCTGCATAAATTCTATGCGGTTTCCATCAGGATCCTTTGCCCAGCATTGATAGTTAAAATCCTTTCCTTGGCTCGGCTTCACATCTAGAACACCATGTTTTTCAAGGTGAACAGCGATCTCATTTATATCTTCTACCTCAAAACAAAAGTGCTCAAAACCAGCTGCCTTACGATTTGTGTACTGTCTATTGCCACCATAGAATAATTCAATAAATTGCCGATCTCTAACCTTTAAATAAATTAACCAAGGATTAGCATCTTCATCATTTAAATCAAATGTTCTTTCAAACCCTAATATATCAGAATAAAAATGCAATGACTTTTCCATATCTTCCACTACAAACGCCATGTGAGCCAAACCCTTTAACATAGTATTCCTCCTATTCTTACAACCTACTACCTATGCATCTCAATTTGTGTTAATTTGTTGTTTATTGCTTTTGATATGTGGAGAATTTGGATGATATTGAACAAATTCAACTGCGTTACCATCTGGATCGTGCACCCAAATATTTGTATTATAATCTCTACCTTGTGAAGGCTTTGCCTCCTCCATTAGACCACCATACTTCATCCTTTCCGCCATTTCCTGAATATTATCAACTTCTAAACAGAAATGGTGGTACCCAATCAAGTCAGGTGCATAACGTGTATTAGGATCCTTAACCCCATCATAAAATAATTCAATAAATTCACCATCACAAATTTTCAAATAAACAATCCAAGGCTTATCATTATCATCATGGATCTCAAATGCCTTTTCTAGCCCTGCAATATCACAGTAGAAATGTAACGATTGCTCCATGTCTGAAACCTTAATAGCATTATGTGCAATTCCTTTAATCATGTTGACATCCTCCCATTCTATTATGCAGTTATTATATAAGTATGGTTAATACTAATAATAAGACTAGTGCTTAGTTTAACTAAAAACTTACTATCTGGAGTTACATTTTAAACATAATTGGTCACCCTCAAGTTAATAAACACGTGTTTATTCCTTCTAAAAAAATATAGAGAATATGAACGCGCTTTCAAATTGTAGTCGATATAATCTAACTGCTTTTCTTTAATCACATACTATCACCAGCTGATATAGATAGTCAATCATTTAATTTCATAATTTTCACTTTATTTGAAAATTTAGTATATTAATATATCTAAAATAGACTATTATACTAAACTAAATTCTTCTTGTAATTCTATTGGCTGTTACAAAGTGATTAAATACGTGGTGAAATAATTATTTTCTAATCCAACCATAGTAAAAAATGGTCTTTTTCAAATCTATGTCATTTAGAAACTGATATGTCATGTTTTTATGATAGTTACCTGTTAATAATCCAAAAGCAATAGGAAATAGAGAATAAAGGAAATGTTTTGTTGTAAGAATGAGATCTTGTCCCATTCCTTTCTCTTTGATCACTTCACCTACTAATTCTTAAACCACTAACAATGCCTGACTCCATTAAAGTCAGACCCATTCTTTTTATTAGCTGATCCCGTTTGAAATTGTAAGATATCTTTTACTTAATAAAAAAGTCAACAACAGCTTATGACTGTTGTTGACTACTAGTAATATTAAATTTTAAAAGTTACTCAATGAGTGTTAAACCATTATTTTACACATATCATTTGTAAACTCTACTGGATCAATGATAGGTAAGCCTTCAATTAGAAGTGCTTGGTTGTACAATAAATTTGTATATAGATTTAGCTTATCTTGATCTTTTTCATATGCTTCTTTTAATGATTGGAACACTTCATGGTTTGTGTTAATCTCGAGAACCTTATCTGCTTTTACATTTTGGTTATCTGGCATCGCGCTGAGGATTTTCTCCATTTCAATCGTTACTTCTCCATCAGTTGATAAACATACAGGATGAGTTTTCAAACGTTTTGATACCCTTACATCCTTTACTTTGTCAGATAAAATGGTTTTCATATGGTCAAAGAGATCCTTATTTTCTGTCTCTTCAGCGTCTGTATTGTCTTTGTTATCGTCGGATTCAATTCCTAAGTCACCACTTGAAACAGATTTGAATTCCTTTTCTTTATACGACATGATCATCTTCACTGCAAATTCATCGATGTCTTCTGTAAAGTATAAAATTTCATAGCCTTTATCTGATACCATCTCTGTTTGAGGAAGTTTTTCAATTCTCTCATACGATTCACCAGAAGCATAATAAATATATTTTTGATCTTCTGGCATTCTAGACACATACTCATCAAGCGTGACCAATTTCTTCTCTTTAGATGAATAGAACATCAGTAAATCTTGTAATACTTCTTTATTGCTACCATAATCACTATAAACCCCATACTTTAATTGTCGACCAAATGAATTGTAGAATTCTACGTACTTTTCTCTTTCATCTTTTAGGAGACTTTGCAGTTGGCTCTTTATTTTTTTATTAATATTTTTAGCGATTAATTTTAATTGGCGATCATGCTGTAACATCTCTCTTGAAATATTAAGCGATAAATCCTCTGAATCAACCATTCCTTTAACAAAGCTAAAATAATCAGGAAGTAGATCTGCGCATTTATTCATGATCAGAACACCGTTAGAATAGAGCTCTAAACCTTTTTCGTATTCCTTTGAGTAAAAATCAAACGGTGTTTTTTCTGGAATATACAAAATAGCATTATATCTTATCGTGCCATCAACACTGATATGAATGTGTTTAATTGGTTTATCAAATCCGTAATGCTTTTCGTTATAAAAATTCTCGTAATCTTCGTCTGTAAGTTCCTTTTTATTCTTTCTCCAAATTGGAACCATACTATTGATCGTTTGTTCTTCTTGATATTCCTCTAATTCACTTTCGCTGTCCTCTTTTGGTCTTTGACCAGTTACATCCATTTTAATTGGGTAGCGAATAAAGTCAGAGTATTTCTTAATGATGGTTTTTAGTTGGTACTCATCTAAAAATTCATCATATTGCTCATCTTCTGTACTCTCTTTTATTTTCAGCGTGATTTCTGTACCTACTGATTCCTTTTCGGTTGGCTCAATCGTGTATCCATCTGCACCCATAGACTCCCATTTGTAAGCTTCTTCACTACCTAGTGCCTTACTTGTCACTGTAACAACATCAGCTACCATAAAGGCTGCATAGAAGCCAACCCCGAACTGGCCAATGATGTCATGACCATCCTTTGCCTCATTTTCACTTTTGAAGGCAAGCGATCCACTTTTAGCAATTATGCCAAGGTTGTTTTCTAAATCTTCCTTCGCCATCCCAATTCCAGTATCTGTGATCGTTAACGTTCTATTTTCTTTGTTAGCCGTAACCTTTATGTAGTAACTGTCTTTTTCGAAACTTAATGAATCGTCTGTTAGTGCCTTGTAATAAATTTTATCAATGGCGTCACTTGCATTCGAAATTAACTCTCGTAAAAAAACCTCTCTCTGAGAATAAATAGAGTTAATCATCATTTCCAATAAACGTTTAGATTCTGCTTTGAACTGCTTTTGTTCCATAATACCTCTCCTTTCAAAATTAAAACGATTTAATTATTTTTATGTAGTGAATATAGGATACGTTGATCTTCTACCAGACAGATCATGAATTAGCACTCTACTAACCCAAGTGCCAATCTATAAATTAAATACCATATACTCAGTTTTGTGTCAATATATTAGCTAGAATTCTATGTACACAATATAATTGTAACAAATAATGATACATATTACATGATCTAGTAATAATGATTTTATTATCTATTTACCAAAAGCATTGATCTTACCCTGTTTTCCCATTATTATACAGTCAAATCAATCTTTTTTTGATCCATTCATTAGAGAAGGTAGAAAAAATTACGTTTTGATATGAAGCAAATTTACAAGACTCATCTCAGTAGGTTAAAACAATTTAATAAAAGCACTATCCGCATATGGATAGTGCTCGTTTTTCATTGTATAGGTCGGCAAATTTATTCTGCAATTGGTAACGGTATATTCTCTGATGTAGATCGTAAACCTGAGGCTAAATTCAGTAGTCCATTCCCTTGAAAACGGCGACTATATTCCAATGTCATGGTTCTTTTGATGAGTTGTGCATAGATTTCAGATTCTGTTAGTGGGCGTTCGAATTCCTTCTCACATTGTTCAATAATGAGCGCTGCCCCTGCTGAAATATGGGGAGTTGCCATTGAGGTTCCTGATAAAACAGCAAATTCATTGTTTAGATAGGTGGAAAGAATCTCTTCACCGGGGGCCACCAGATCGATGACCCTATTCGTATTACTGAAGTTGGAGATTTCTTTTTGTAAATTAACTGAGCCAACTTGGACAACTTCAGGGTATGCTCCCGGAAACGAGTATTCATCCGTTTCATTATTACCATCACCTTCATTACCTGCAGCACAAACGACCAATACGTTCTTACTGATCGCTTCTTTAATAGCTTTATGAAGGTCAGCGTTATCGTCTTTTCCACCTAACGACATCGATATGACTCGTACTCGTTCTCCATTTGGCCCTCTCCATTTTGTAGCGTAGCGGACGCCTTCTGTTACCCACTCAGTCTCTCCATGGCCTTGACCTGCTAACACTTTTATCACAAGGACCTTTGCCTTTGGTGCGACACCAACTACACCTTTGTCGTTCTCTTTAGCACAAATGGTTCCACAAACATGTGTGCCATGACCATTATAATCCATAAAGTTTTCTGGGTCTCCCTTGTCATCTGTTGTAAAATTAATACCATCGATAATTTGCTCTTTCAGTTCAAAATGATTAGAATCACACCCCGTATCAAGAACAGCTATCACAATTCCATTTCCAGAATACCCTTGCTCCCAAGCAGAAGGTGCATTGATTAATTCAATTCCCGGTGGAATAACTTTTGCGTCTTTACATACAGTTTGAATTGTAAATGGGATTAAACCTACATTACTCATCGTGATTCCTCCTCAATTTATAGTGAAAGCGACATTATTCCAAATTATCCTTAGTACCAGTAGCATTTATAAACAATGCATAATAATTTAAAATTTTTTCGTACTATTTGATCAATTTCGTATTATAATTTATTCGTAGGCAAAAATTTTCATTTGGCGGTTCCTTATAGTGAGTGTGCAACCTCTTATAGGAATCGTCTCTTCTTTTTAGATTTTCTTTTTAGTTCAGTTATGTTTTTAATTCCTAGTGTGAGGGAAGAGAAGACTGTAGCAGCAGCGACAATGAACTTGAGAAGTAGCTCTATCCACTCCAACACAATTACCACCCCTTTTTTTAGACAAAACTAGCCCTACACAGTGACATCATGACTGGTAAGGCTAGTAAGAATATAGGCAAGAACCCGAAGGTACTATTAGGATAATTATGGAATATATGTCATTATGATTGTACCATGTCTTTTGGGTTAATACATCAATATTTCTTAATTTCGTTCATTTATACTGGTTTATCGGTCTTTGGGAAAGCGTTTTCTTTTACTATATGCCTATTTCCCATTTTTAGATATTAGAAAAATAAGGAAATTATAACTGGTTGCATCCTGAGACATTTATCCTTATGTATATCCACTTAAAACAACAGCCTACTTGTATGTATGGCTGTTGTTAAACTGTTCCTCATGTTTCGTCTTTCATTTGTTGACTTTACTTGAGTTATTTCGTGTCAACCTGTTTAACATAGATGGCTTGTGAGATATTCGTAAGGACACAGCCCTCCAAATCCTTGTCCTTTAATAAACCGAGATGAATAGCTGATTTAATTTTTACATCATCCGGTTTTTTCTGAATTAATTCATTCAAATTCAGTTCTTCTAATTTCTTAACTGTTGCTTCTTGTTCGTATTTCTCGATTTTTCTTATTTGTCTCTGTAGTTTATACTCACTTATTGTTAGTTCACCTTTCATGTCTTTACCAACGTAATCATCAAAATATGAATTAAAATCCTTTTTTAATGTATCTAATTGCGTTTCAATTTCTCGCTTTTTTCTAAGCAGTACTGTGTAGTACGCTAATTTTTCCCTGGTTATCGCGTTACCTTCATTTACTTTCATGTCTATCCCCTCATTTCACCGTAGATAGTTCATCATATTGGGTAGCGAGAGAGGATATTCCATTATTTATTTTATAGGCTCTTTTTTAAAAGTTTGTTGCAATAGACCTATAAATCACTCTTTGGATGTTTTTCGTATAATTAGAAGTTATTTTAAGAGAAAAATAGCAGGTCTATTTACGAAAATAGCATAAAAACAGATTAATTACGTAAAGAAGTACTATTACGAAGAGCGACAATCTTTGCGAAAACAGCCACTTTATAAAATCACGTTCTATTTTTACTGAAAAATCTTTCTGTCGTACACTTTAAATACTAGTGTTACTCATTATCAAATCACAACAAATTAGACCCACTATATAATTGTTTTACACGTTCATAAGCAAGTTTTGGTCTTCGGTACGCGTCTACAATTCCTTTGCTATTCTGTGTGCCTGCCCTAGTAAGAAGCCAATCAGTTCCCTCAGATACCCGACAATCACAAAATTGCCAAATATACATACCAGAAATGAAATCCTTTGATAGATACGTAGCTAGATTTTTCTCAATAATATCCGCTTGTCGCTCTTCTGTTCCTTTTACACGACTAGGGTTTCGATACCCATAATATCCGTCACCACCAAATTCACTCATGATAATCGGTTTTCCCTTTCCACCTAGTTGTTCAGCCCATTTTTTGGCCTGTTCTACTAGCTCTTCCGGTTCCTCTTCTGTATACCACTGTGGATATAAATTAAAAGAGATAATATCGGCTAAATCAAAGCATAATTCTGATTCCCGATGATGAGAGGCGAATGTTAATGGTCTACTTTTATCCATTATTCTAATTTGTTCTAGCTGTTTTTTATATTCTTGTCTTCCTTCTTCCGTATTACTCGCGCATTCATTTAATATCGCCCAAATAATGATACTAGGATGATTATAGTGATTTTCAACCATTTCTTGGTTAACAGTTTCACATTGAGCGGAAAAATAGCGATTTTTCATTTGTTCTAAACTTAAACCTCGTGCATGATTTTCCTCCCATACAAATATTCCATGTTCATCACATAAATCTAAAAAGATTTCATCATTTGGATAATGACTTGTACGTACACTATTAGCTCCCATATCAATCATCAATGTTAAATCCTGTACCATTAGCTGATAGGGAATGGCCGCTCCAACAATTGGATGGTCCTCATGACGATTAAATCCTTTTAATAGAAGATCCTGTCCATTCACTTGAATTTTTCCATTCATTGTTGTTACAGTCCTAAATCCCACCCGTTCTATTAAATCATCCGATGGAATCCTTTCATTATTTAAGAATAGTTGTATATCTAGTAAATATAAGGCGGGTTCCTCATTGGACCATTCTTTGATAGCAGGAAACTCTAGTACGCTAGTTATCACTTTTGTATCCAAAGCAGATAGGGTTGTTTTACCTAGATTAATCGAATAGTTCCCTAATGTGCCTTCCAAAGTGCACTCCATTTCCTGATCAAAACTATTCCTTACACTAATACTTATTTCTGCATTCCATATTTCGGCTTTTTTAAAAGGTGTAAACTGTATTCGGTCTATAAAAACGTCTGCTACCTCTTCAATTACTACGGGTCTGATAATCCCCCCATATGTATAATAGTCATTAGGAATATGTAAGGCTGATTGTTCTGAAAAGGAATTATCGACAATAATTTTTAATTCATGCTCTCCAGCTTCTACATGATTCAACAAAAATGAGAACGGCGTGTATGCATTATAATGCTCACCTATTTTCACTCCATCAAAATAGAAAATTCCCGTGTGACTAACGCCTTTACAGACTAATCGAATTGACGTTCTTTGACTAATTTCAATTGTTCTTTTGTACACACCTTTCCCACGATAGGTTAGGAAATCCGGATGCATCTCCCAACAACCAGGAACTGGCATCTTATAGTCGTAAAAATTTATCGCTTCCTTCCCATCTTCTACCTTGGCAAAATCCCAATTCCCATCCAACTCTACTACTTTTCTAATCTTATTCGTTTGAAATAATCGAATCATGTTTAATCCCCTTTACTAGTTTATTATGAATACTTGATATCGATAATAATACTTTCGTTGTTCACTAAACCTTTCCTTCCACTAATAGAACATTTCGCTGGATTGAACTATATTAGATCATTGAACCTGTCCCCCAACCGCCATAAGGTTTTATTCCGGTTCTATAAAAAAATGCCGAATCTAATCGGCATTTCCCAATCATTATTATTATCGTTATTCCTTCACCGAACCAAGCGTAATCCCATGTATGAAGAATCGTTGTAAGAACGGATAGACAACTAATACTGGGAGCATCGCTATGAAAATCTTCGCCGCATTTAATGTTCGATTTGATAGTTCACTCATCCGTTTGTACTGGTCTTCGGTCATACTCGCCGGGTCAAGGACGACTGTCAATTGCTGAATATATGTTTGCAAGGGATAGAACTCTTCTCTTGTCATAAAGATTAGGCCATATAGAAACTCGTTCCAATGATAAACAATACTAAATAGAGAAATCGTAGCAAGCATCGGTAACGATAACGGAACATATAGTTTAAACAAGATATACCAAGGTCCTGCGCCATCGACAAGGGCAGCTTCTTCCAATTCCTTTGGTAAATTCCTGAAAAAATTTATGGCAAGAATGATATTAAACACTATTGTTTGTGCTCCACCAACTAGAACAAGAGCCCAAATACTATTAAGTAGGTTATATTCCTTAATTGTTAAATACATTGGAATAAGACCACCATTAAAAAGCATTGTGAAAATTAAAAACCACATGATCACATTTCGCAACTTAAAGTCTTTTACACTTTTAGAGAGTGGATAGGCCATTAATGGAACGATGAGAAAATTTAAGCCAGCCCCCAAAACAACTCGTTGGATTGAGATCCAAAAAGATTGAAAAAATTGTGCATCACCTAAAAGTTGCTTATACGAATTAATGTTAAACCCTATTGGCCAAAATGTAACCTCACCGGCACTTGCAGCTGCTTTCGAGCTAAACGAAAGCGCTAATGTGTACCATAGAGGAAGGATACAAGTTATCGCGATCGCGACTAGCGTTATAATTAGAAAAAGATCGAATGCCCTTGAACCAGCCGTTTTATCTTTGACCATCTAAATCACTCCAATCATTAAAAGATCCGATATCTTGTTGTCTTATAGGCTAAGTAATAAGAAACACTGATGAGAATAAATCCAGCAACCGATTTTAATAAGCCAACAGCTGTAGCTAGTTCATACTGTAGGTTTAACAGTCCTGTACGATATACCCAGGTGTCAATAATATCTCCTGTTGAATAAACAAGTGGATTATACAGGTTGAAAATTTGGTCAAAACCTGCATTCAATACATTACCTAAACTTAATACCGCTAGTAAAATTGCAGTTGTTCGAATTCCAGGTAATGTGACATGCCATAAACTTTGAAACCGTGTTGCCCCATCAATAGCTGCCGCCTCATAGGAAGCAGGATTAATACCAGTTAAAGCTGCTAAGTAAATAATTGTATTAAATCCAAATTCCTTCCACACATCACTGCCGACAACTAAGAAGGGAAACAAATCAGCTCTACCAAAAAATAAAATGGGCTCTATTCCAAACAGTGAGGTAATTTGATTGACAGGGCCAACGTAGGCAAAGATATCTAAAAGAATGCCTCCTAAGATAACCCATGATAGAAAATGAGGTAAATAGACAATTGTTTGAATCCACCTTTTTAAGACCATTACTCGTAATTCATTAAGCATTAAAGCAAAAATTAGTGGAATAATTAAGTTACCAATTATTTTCATCACTGCAATATAAATAGTATTAAAGAAAATATCCATCGTATCATTTAGGGTGAACATATATTTGAAATGTTCGAGGCCAACCCACTCGGAACCGAGTACTCCCTTGACTGGGTTGTAGTCTTGGAATGCAATCGCAATCCCAAACATAGGAACTATACTGAATAAAAATAGCCAAATAAATCCTGGTAGGAGCATAAGGTAGTAATGCTTTGTAAAACTTTTGTTCTTCATTTGCAATTTCCCTCCCAACTTTTAAACAATAATCGTTTAATAGAAAGGCTGTTTTCGCAAAGATTGTTGTTTTTCGTAATAAGTAAATCTTTACGAATTCAGCCTATCTTCGTGCTCTTTTCGTTAAATTACTCTGATATCCCTAAAAAGGGTTGCCCCCTCAATAACACCAATACATTGAACACTTCTCTTAGTAAAGGTTCTGGTATTTTTAGTCAGAGGGAACTAACCCTTCACTTTTTAGTCAACTTACTATGAAAATTCACTTACTTAGCAACCTCTGCAACTTCCTCTATAATCGTGTCACCACCTTGTTTTTTCCAATCTTCAACAAACTTATCGAACTCATCGAGTGGTGCTGCACCCATTACTATTTTCAAGAAGATTTCATCTTCCATTTTTTTAAGGTTAACCCATCTACTTTCCATCGTTTTTGTTTGTCCATAGGTTTGACTATATACACCATTCATTTCTTGATCTACAAGTGGTGAACCTCCAACCATTAATGCATAGGCACGTGTCCATGCACCTAAATCTGCATTAGGATCCCAATTCTTAATGTTCATGTCATCATAAGGCTCTTTTTTTACAGTCTTTATTTTTTCTGCATCCGAAACTAATAGTTTATATTCAGGCTTATCTTTAAAATCTTCGGCTGTCTTCGTACCTGCTAATACCTCTCTAAGTGATTCAACACTATACTCTGTCTCATCAGAAGGAGCAAAGACGAGTCTCAATGGATAAAATCCTGGCCCACCTTTACTAGGATCATAGTTTGCTTCGTTTGCTAGTAAGTTATTTAACATCTTCATCGCAGCTTCAGGATGTTTATAGTCTTTCTTTACAACTACAAAGCGACTTGAAGGTGTACTTAAGTGTGGACTATATTCGCCATCTGCATCAAGCGGTAGGGCATACGCTTGCCAATTGGCTTCAGGATTATTAGTGATCGCATCTGTTAATGGACCGTATGGCATCCACCAAGGGGCAAAGAACATTCCCGATTGCCCACTTATCACGGATTCACCTGAATCCTCGCGAACGCCCATTTCTTGATCAATCAATCCTTTTGCATATAAATCTCTTAGTTTAGCAAGAGCTTCTTTTGTCTCTGGTAAAGTGGATCCGTAAACTGGTTTACCATCCTCACTTTCAAGCCAATATCCAGGGTATGCATTATAGGCAGAGAAGATCCCATCAAATCCATATAAGTTATTTGTTGATTCTAGAAAATTCGCATATAATTTATTATTCGTGTCAGGACCTGAAAGGCCGATCGTATCCTTTTTTCCATTACCATCTGGATCCCCTTCAACAAAGGCCTTAGCAACCTTTTCAAGATCCTCTACTGTTTTCGGTGGTTCTAGACCTAATTTGTCGAGCCAATCTTGGCGAATCCACATAAGATGAACTCCATCTGCTTGTAATTGCACACTTGGGATTGCCACCATTTTTCCATCAAAGGTTACACTCTCTTTGGCTAGACCATCTGTACTTTCTAGAATTCGTTTAATCGCAGGTGATGCATAATGTTCGTAAACCTCTGTTAAATCTGCAAGCTGGCCTGCTTCGTACATTTGTCTTAATTCCACAGGTCCAACGATCATCGCATCAGGTAAGTCATTACTAGCAATCGCTAAACTAACCTTTTGATCATAATTAGAAGGTGATGCTGTAAAATAATGCTCGACATCAATATTCAGATTTTCCTTAACACTTCGAGTATATTGATTGTCTAGTGGTGAATCTGTAGACGGTAAACTCTTATCACTTGGATCTACTTCTTGACCGATTTTGATGGTCACCGCTTCTTCGTATTTCCCGAATGGATCTGGTGGATTTTCTGGATCAATTTCCAAAGTTTGAGTCGTTTCCTCTGATGAATTGTTACAAGCAGTTACGAATAAGAGCAGAACTGAAAACAATACCATAAGTGTCTTTTTAGTATGACGCATGACTTATCCCCCTTTATTTTTTAATCTCATGTTTCACGTTTACTATAACATGAATGAAACCGCTTACAGGATAGAAGGCGGTTTCGAATGTAGGTTGAGAAATGACCGAAGATTCGCTCTCTAACAACCCGTATTTACTTATTTTGGTAGCTTCCACACATTTATCTACCCTAAATAGGACATTTGTCATCCGTTTTGATTTTGTTTGCGGTATTCGCTAGGTAACACCCCTGTTTTTTTACGAAAAATTCGGCTGAAGTATTTTTCATCTGCATAACCTGTATTCTCAGCAATCCATGAGATCGTTTTATTTGTATGAACTAAATATTGCTTTGCCTTTTCCATCCGCACATGGCGTACGTATTCATTAAATGTCATGCCAACTACATCCTTAAAACATTGGCTAAAATAACTACGGCTCATGTTAACCCTTATTGCCATATCAGAGGCATGTACAGGAAGAGCCAATTCTTCATGTATACATCTAACTGCTTTTGCTATACTTTCTTGGACACCACTTGAATATAACTTGTTGCCCATTGATGATTCATTAATCATTGTTCTAATCGCGTATAGCCATTCTTCTATTTCATACCAACTATTGAACTCATCAGGTATGTCTATTTTTGGAATGACAGGGCTATAGATTTGCATCCATTCGTTTGCAAACGAATATAATACATTTACTAATTTTGCAGACGGCAAATAAAGTGTCTTTAACTCTTGCAGAAGGTTTTCAAACACGGTCATTTGTTGAATCCACTTTAAAGACAACCACTGTTCCTTTAAAGATAATAATTCCGTTTGAGCAGAATCCGAAGTCACTGCTACCTTTATATCATCTATTGATTGCTGAATAACTTTGCGCTCTGGATGAAAATCATAAAAGAATTGTTTTTCCTTATATTTTATTAACAACTCTTTAAGTTCCTCGATTTGTTTCCCTTTCATTCCCTTAAGCGTGATAATCGTCCAATCTTGAATCGAACATTCATTTCCTTCGCGGAGCGTAACACCGATATTTTTGCCTTCCTCATCACTACTTGGAAGCCATAGCCATAATCCTGATCCAATCATAGTTGAGTGACTTTCGAAATAAGACCCTTCGATTATAGGTCCTTTATCAGCTATATTTTCAAGTGAAATCAAGACATATCCTTCATCAATGTCTATCCGTTTACTATCCTGTTGTTTCCTTTTCCCTTGGTCTTCGATCATTCGCTTAGAAACTCTTTCTAAAACCTCCCCAAAACTTTCAACCTCCATTTGGACTTTGGCAATATAATCAATGGCTCCTAGTCTTAGCGCTCCTTGAATATATTCAAAATCCTGATGCATTGTTAAAACAACAATGAAAACATGAGCGTATTCCTTATTAACAATTTTCATTAATTCAAGACCTGACATCACTGGCATTGATAAATCAGTGAGCATTAAATCTACTTCATTTGACGCCAAAAACTCTAAAGCCTTTTCACCATTTTTCGCTTCACCTACCACTTCCATCTGATAATCCTTCCAAGGCATTGTTAGTATGAGGCCTTTCCTTACTAATTTGTCATCATCAACGATTAGAACCTTTATCATCTACATCCACCTCCATTACTGGTAAAGTTAAAAAGATACTTGTACCCTTTCCTACTACACTATTAATTTCTAGTTTCGCTCTACCTCCATAATGATTTTCTAGCATCCGCTTCACATAATTAATACCAATTCCCATACCGGCTTTTTGTTGTTCGATTTGATTTTGTGTTAACAATTCTTTGATTGTTTCTATTGGTATTCCTGACCCATTATCATGAATAATAATTTGTACCTGATCTTCATAATTCTTCACTTCGACTCGTATATATCCGTCATCGCTCAGACCATGGTAAATTGCATTTTCTACAAGCGGTTGTAGAATAAAGCGAGGGACAGGACTGTTTATTTTATCTTTATCTGCATCTATGTGGACTTCAAAATCAACATCATAGCGAAATTTTTGGATCGCAAGATATTGTTTTAAAATTTCTATTTCTTCAACAATTGTGGATGTTTGTCCTACCTTTCCTAGATTATAATAAAGTAGCTTATTGAGGGATGAAACAAGCTCACTTATATCCTTTTGATCGTTCATTACCGCGAGCCAATTAGCTGTGTCTAAAGTATTCATGAGAAAGTGAGGGTTTATTTGATATAACAGTTTCTCTACTTCTAGATCTGCTCTCCGCTTTTCCTTTAGCTCGACTTCTTTAAATAAGTCAGTGATTTGGCTTTTCATCTTGCGAAATTGCCTTAGTAAATAATCAAATTCAGGAATACGTGTCCGTACCGTCTCAGATTGAAAATCGTTTTGTAGCATCCAATTGATTTCTTTATCAAATTTCTGTAAGGGTCGATACACCATTTTCCATAGTAACCAAGCAATTGATAGACTTAATACACCAAATAGGATTGCTAAATAGATCATTTGAACAACCCAATCATTCTTTTCTTCATTATATTCATCCTTGGATATGAGAGAAATAATACTCCAGCCTTGATTACTAGTTTCTTTAAACCAATAATAATCATTGAGTAAACCTGAAGTGTTTTTAGAATCAAATTCTTCAAAATAATCATTTTCTCGGAAGATCTGATCACTTTCACTATAAGCAATCTTCCCTTCGCTATCTACAATCAAGTAGTAAAACTGCTTTTTTGTTTGGCTATTCTGTAACATATGTTCAGTTAGTTCTAAGGCTGATTCAATATAAACATAGACATCCTCCCGAGCAGGTAGGTCTACTCTCCTTAATACGGATAACACGTAGTTGTTATTATGCAGTTGATTGCTAATATGAGGACCATGATTCGATATTTTATAGTGACTGACTAACAGAGGCAACTGGTCCATTGAAAAATCATTCTTTACACCAGCTGTGTTAAAGAGGCTTTTTCCTTCTTGAAGAGAATAATACATTGTTAATCCTATGCCAGGATTGGTAAATGTCATTTCATTCAATTCTGTTTTAATGTCGTCGTACAACTTTGCACGTTCATAAGGTTGATCTGAATGCAAATAAGAATCTAATTTCACTCCGACACTCCCAGGGATGGCAAGCTGTTGGGAAACGTGATTCAAATTGTTGATCGTATTTTCAAGTGAATACTGAACATTTTTCACATTACTTCTTACTCCAGAGTCCAATTTACTACTTAGAATAGAAGTCATGGCGTTATAGGAGAGGAGTGCCGTACAAAGAAACGGAATGAGCGTACCAATGGCAAAAATAAACACAATTCTTTTCTTCAATGTTAGCCTTCCTAAAAGTGAGAATGCCTTTCTGATGAATTCCATTTAGCAACATCCTTGTCTATAATTCTAGCTATAAATCTATTTCGCTAAATTTATTTTACTTATGCTTAAGTTACTATTTAACACGAACAGCCCTTCACTCTTTTTAACTAGTGTAGGGCTGCTCGATTTCCTGCAGTTAAGTAAAATGAAATCGATTACATTTTACTAGTGAAAAATATAGGACATAGTTTCAATTTAGATCATAAAAAACCTAAAGTCTATTTTTATAAGTACTAGAGCAATAAACTTTTAGAAAAGATCCTTTATTAATAATGATTCTACATTCATACTAACAGATAATTTCATTATTTCAATATCTAGTAAAGAATTTTTGCGTAAGAAAAGAAAGATAGATATGTCAGAACAAATCCACCTTTCCTATTGTTTTAGTATAATTATAACAACAATTTAATAACCTTAATTTACCTCTCAATTCTTTAGTCAAACGAGATTTCTATTCCTTTTTCACTAGATTCATAAATTCCGCATAATATTTTCATCATTTCAACTCCATCCCCTACTGGGCTCAATGTTTCTGTTTCCCCAATACAGCTTAATACAAAATGATCAATTTCATTTTGGAAACCTTGTTCAAAGTCAAATGTTAGTGAATCAATTTGGGGTGTAGCATTCAAAATTGTGTTGTACTTTTCAGTTATGATTGATAACTCTGGTTCAATCTCTACTCCACCTTTATCTCCATAAAGTTTTACAGCAATTTCATCCTTCTTAGCATGTAGAGTAAAGCTTACATCCACTATTAATGAAGCACCATTCTCAAAACGAATCAACGCATTAGCCATGTCTTCAACAGTGTTTTTATCAGGATCATAGTCAGCTGCTTTGTAGAATGACAAATTTTTAATATTG
The DNA here is from genome assembly GCF_059758525.1 of Metabacillus sp. GQ13. Classification (NCBI taxonomy): domain Bacteria; kingdom Bacillati; phylum Bacillota; class Bacilli; order Caryophanales; family Bacillaceae; genus Metabacillus; species Metabacillus sp. GQ13. The sequence goes on along the minus strand of NZ_JCAXET010000009.1, from coordinate 176,409 downwards.
GAGCGATTCCCTAACTTGGAATAAGTATTACTGGAGATCGTTTTTACTTTCGGCTTCCCCATTAAGTACCAACAAATATCAATTACATGTACACCTATGTCAATAAGTGGTCCCCCACCCGATCTTTCTTTATCCGAGAACCAGCCTCCTGGATTTCCTAATCTTCTTATACATGAGGCTTTTGCATAATAGATTGCTCCAATTTCCTTTGCATCAATAAACTCCTTTACTAGTAATGTATTTGACGCATATCTTCTTACAAAACCAACTTGTAGTATTTTTCCCGTCTTTTTTACTGTTTCCTCTATTTTCTTAGCCTCTTCAACAGATGTACATAATGGTTTTTCTACTAAAACATGTTTACCCGCTTTTAATGCAGCTATTGATATTTCGGCATGTGAGTGATTCCATGTACATATACTTACAGCATCAATTTCTTTATCCTCCAGTAATGCTATGTAACAATCATAATGCTTAGCAATCCCATAACGAATTGCTTTTTCTTCTGCTCTATCCCTATTCAGATCACAAATTGCCTTTAATTCCACACCCTGATTTTTTTCATACGATTGCAGATGCATATCCGAGATTGAACCAGCACCAATTACCCCAATTTTAATTTTTTGTTTACTCATACTCCTACCTCCTTCTTTTAAATTTGCTCCCAAATTCTACGAACATTTTCTAAGCTTATTTTTGAGCCTTGTATACAATAACGTTCATGCATTTTTAATAGCCGTGATTAGTAACTATCTAAAATCAGTAATCATAATCGATCACTATCCCTTAACACCACTTAGTGCAATTCCTTCAATAAAGTACTTCTGCAAGAATAAGAAAATGAGAATCATTGGTGCAGTTGCCATTAATGCACCTGCCATTAATAACGGATACTCAGTTGCATATTGTCCTTGGAATGTAGCAATCCCAATAGAAAGTACTCTCATTTCATCTGAGTTTGTTACAATTAGTGGCCATAAGAAATCATTCCAAGCAGCTAAAATGGTAAATATAGAAAGAGATACAAGCGCTGGTCTGGACAATGGTAGTATAATTCGCCAATAAATCCCAAAGAAAGAACAACCATCTATTTTTGCTGCTTCATCTAATTCTTTAGGAATTGCCATGAAAAATTGTCTTAATAAAAAGGTCCCAAATGCACTAAAAATACCAGGTACAATTATCGCGTAAAATGTATCAATCCAACCTAGTTCTCTCATAATGACAAAACTTGGAATCATCACTATCTGTGAAGGAACCATAAGCACTGATAAAATAGTAATAAAGATAATATTTTTGCCTGGAAATCTCATTCTAGCAAAAGCATATGCAGCTAATGAACATAAAAGTAGCTGAAAAGCTGTTCGAACCACAGTGATAATAATTGTATTTAAATAATATTTTGCGAAATTTATTTTTTCAAAGACTTCTAAGTAGTTTTGGAATTTGATTTCTTTAGGAAAGATCGTAGGTGGGACTTGCATTGACTCTGGGAATGATTTAAAGGAAGTTGAAACCATCCATAAAAAGGGCATAATCATAATAATAGAACCTAGTATAAGAAAAACATGGGATACTACTTTTTTTCTTTTGTCAGTATGAACCATTTCTATCCCTCCTATTGATAATGTACCCATTTCTTCTGAAGTACCATCTGAACAATTGTTATAATGAGGATTACTATGAATAAGATTAAGGCTTGTGCTGAGGCATATCCCATATTGAAATATTTAAATCCATTTTCCCAAACACTATAAACAACCGTCCTTGTTGGATCTAATAGAGAAGCATTATCTCCTATCATGACAAATATCAAATCGAACACTTGGAGAGAATTTATCATTGACATGACCAATACAAAAAATAAACTAGGCGTTAATAATGGCACAGTTATCTTTAAAAATTTCTGAAATTCATTAGCACCATCTAAATTTGCAGCCTCATAATAGGAAGAGGCAATCCCTTGAAGACCCGCTAGTAAAATTACAGCATTATAGCCAACACTCATCCAGACACTTACAAGAATTATAGAAAGTAGAGCAAAACGTTCATCAAACAGCCAGCTTGGCTCTGGGAGATGGAACATACCTAATAGATAATTGATCAATCCAAATTCTGAATTGTATAACCACCGCCAAACCATCCCAATCGCTATTGGCATCGTTACAACTGGTATAAAAAATAGCGTTCGATATATCAAAATACCTTTTATTTTTTGATTAAGTAAAACTGCAATAATCATGGCACATATAATTGAAATGGGGACTGATATAATTGTAAAGACAACCGTATTAATCATTGATTGAACAAACGTTTCCTCTTGAAATAGCTCTGTGAAATTATTTAATCCGATAAATACAGGTGATGTTATTCCATCCCATTTTGTAAAAGCTAAAAAGAAAGAGGAAACTGCAGGTGCTATATAAAATATTGTTAATCCTATCACTACGGGGGCTATAAAGATATATCCCCATAAGGCTTCAATCAAGTCCATTTTCGATCTTCTTTTTCGCCTTTTTAATTTAATTCCTAAATGGCTGATCGTTTTTACTTCCATATTAACAACACCCCTTTCTTTTTGGTTAGAAGGTCAACTTGTAGTGGCTAACCTGATACATTAAATGGGCTTGACACATATGGGTCAACCTTCTAATTTTTACATTTTTATTCCTCGGCTAATATTTCATTCATTTTAGTAGCTATGTTTTCTGTGGCTTCTTCAATTGAACTTTTGCCCAACAAGGCATCTTGTATCTCCTTACTCTCAACATCTTGCCATTCTGTCGTATTTTTTGATACTGGATAGGCAACCCCAAACTTAAGGCTATCTACAAAAACCTTTAAGTCTAATGTAGGTATTGAATTCACCCAGGCCCCTTCAGTTCCTTTGTAGGCAGGGATACTAAATCCGGATTCTGCCAATGATTTACCAGCTTCTTCGCCTGCTAACACTTTTTGTAATTCCCACGCTAATTTCTCATGCTTTGTCTTGTTGTTCATAACCCAACTTAATCCATGAATAATACTCGCTTGTTGTTTTCCTTTAGGTAGGACCGCAACACCTAAGTCATCTCCTAGCATTTCATATAAAGTTGGTGCATTTACTGAGATATTAGGAAGCATTGCTGCCTTCCCTGAACCAAAGATCTGATTAACCTTTGTTTCAATTTGTGCCTGAGCAGAGGGAGAAATCCCCTTGTCCATTAAATCCTTTGTCCATTGCAACGCACTTTGTGCTTCAGTGGAATTAAATCCGGATTTTGTTTTGTCTTCACTAATGACAAAACCTCCAGATTGATGAATTAAGTTGTAATAACCAGCTTGATTAGCAGCAGATGCAATATATCCATAAATTCCTTTCTCTTTATTAGTTAATTTCGTACCAACTTCCTCTATTTTTGCCCAATCCCATGTTTCATCTGGATAAGGAATGCCTGCTTCATCAAACATTTTCTTATTATAGAAAAGACCGATGGAATCTAAAAAATATGGTAATCCCCATACCTTGTCATCATATGTGTATAGATCAATTAAGGCTGGTGTATATACACTAGTGTCTAAACCATCACCATCAATTAATGGCTGGATATCTTTGATAAGTCCTGAAGATGCATACTGATAAAAATTAGGACCATTCATCCAGAAAATATCAGGTCCACTCCCCCCGGCCAAGCTTGTTTTTAATTTCGTCCAATAGTCAGCAAAAGGTGTATATGTCACCTTCACTTCAACACCAGGATTCTCATCTTTAAATTGTGCGATTGATTTATCAACTACATCACTTACATTTTCATCCCATAATGCTACATTTAATGTGACCTTATCTGAAGAATTTCCTGAAGCTCCTTCTTTATTACTACAACCTGCTAAAATAATACTTCCAATAAACACAGTTATGAATAGTAATAGACTACCTCTTTTCAATTCCTCATCCCCTTGAAAGATAAAATAGTCAACCTAGTAACGTTTTATTTATGGTAACAACCTTTTTTAATTTAGTAGATTCATAAGCCGCCTTAACAACCTCTAATGTTCGTAATCCATCTTCACCAGTAATGGATGGGCGCTCCTTCTGCTTTATAGATAAAAGGAAATCTTCTATTAATCCTTTATCCATATCATCAGCCCATGATAAGTTCTGTATTTTGCCTTCGGTATCGTTGAAAAAATGTAAATGTTGTTTAAAAACATCAACTGATAAAGTCCCTTCTGTTCCAACAAACTCCATTAGCACATCACCCCAAGTAGGAAATGTGGATGGTCGGGACCAACTTGGATCAATTGTTACAATTACACCTGATTCGAGTTCTAAGGTTACAATTCCACAGTCCTCCACCTCAATTGAATAAAATCTTGTATCAAGTTCTGCGTAAACACTTTTCACCTCGGAATTTACTATCCAACGAATGAGATCCATCACATGTACAATATGATCAGTAGCTGCTCCTCCACCTGACTGTTCCTTTTCGATAAACCATCCTCCTGGCATTTGTCCATGATTAGTCCCGTTAATAGCTATTATTTCACCAATAGCACCTGAATAAATTAATTCTCTAACCCTCTGAATTGCTGGTGCAAACCTTACTGGAAAAGCAACCTGTAATATAACACCAGCTTGTTCACATTCATCAATCATTTCCTTTGCATCTCCTACTTCCGTTGCAAATGGTTTTTCACATAAAATATGCTTTCCTGCACGTGCAGCAGCAATTACATGTTCCTTGTGTTTTGCATTTTCAGAACACACAACAACAGCCTGAATATCTAATTCTAATAATAATTCTAAATCTGAAAAATATTGACAATCAAATGTTTTTGCCATCTTTGTCCCTCTATCGTGTTCTTCATCCCATATTGCTATTATCTCAACTTCAGGATCATTAAGTAGATGTTTTGCGTAGCTAAAAGCATGCATATGCGCAAAACTAATCATACCAATCTTCATTTAAAACACCTCCTTCTTTTCTAACAACGAAATAGGTTGACCAATCTCTGCTGATTCATTAGCTGCTAAGGCAATTTCGATTGCCTTTTTCGCATCCTCAGCTGAAACTATTGGTTCCTCACTCGTTGCCAAACAAATCATAAAATGTTCAAGTTGTTGTTGCAGAGGTGTTTTAGTTAAAATTGTATCTGGTAAAGCTACTCGATTACTCATTTTACAATCGTTAGTAACTTGAAGTTTAATAGGATAACTTTCTTGATCATTATGGCTAATCATTCCTTTATTTCCAGCTATCTCAAAAGCTGACTCAAAATCACTTTTAGCCCAAGACAATTCGATATGAACAATTGTTCCACTTTCCATCCTCAATGTTATTAATGCATATTCAATTGGACTACCATCCCCGCGCTTCCTTGTTATCTTCTTAGCCATAACCCTTTCTACCTCACCACATGTCCACCTTACCCAATCAAAATCATGAATACCAAGATCTAATATAATTCCACCGCTTTTCGCTTGATCGTTGTACCAATCATTTCTACCTTGTGGATATGGACCACCTCTTGATAATCTAATTACACCTGGTTTTCCGACCGCTCCACGTATAACATGATCTCGGGCCAATCTATATTCCGGAGAAAACCGAAGAGTATGCCCAACAAATAATTGAACTTGATACTTTTTACAAGTTTCAATCAACTCATTACATTCAGCTACGTCTAATGCCAAAGGCTTCTCGCAAATGACATGCTTACCACTTTGAGCCGCTTTTGATATATAAGCTTGATGCAAATAGGTAGGTAGGCAGATGTCAATAAGGTCCACATCTGTAAGAAGTAATTGTTGGTAATCAATAAAAGGATGACTATTATACTTTTCCGATAAATCATTGACACCTTTTTTATCTCTCCCAACAATACCAACAATCTGTGCTCCTGATATTTTTGCCCATGACTCAAGATGAGCTCTACCCATCGTTCCGGTACCAACAACACCAATTCTTAGCAATTTAATCACCTCTCATAAGCTTGATAGATTCTTTTATGAATTAAATCGTATTGGTCAATAAGGAAGAAAGATTGATTGGTAGCCCTAATTCATGTGACTTGTTTGACGCCAAAGTGGCTGCGAGGGTCTTTACTGCATCATCGTAATTTGATAATAGAATCGTTTTATCCCCTTTTATAATCGCTTCAATAAATTGATTATCCTGTTCTTGATAAAAGTCTACTGCTGACTTATAGGTAATCGTCGTTCCCTTTTCAACAATTGATAAATCAACCCCATCAATCAGAATGCGAAAATCCTTTCCTAAGATCTCAACACCAGTACGATGATCTTCCTGAGTAAATGAAGAAGCTAGATGACCTACTGCACCTGAACTGAATGTAACGTTTACTGATGTTACATCAGGAATATCTATATTGGGAATGTCTGATAAAACTTGCAAGCTCATATTTGCATAGACATTTTCTATATCTCCTGCTAGATACCGCATTAAATCTAAGGTATGGGTTGACTGTTCAACTAGTTGACCTCCCGACTTTTCCATCTCTCGATACCAAGGAGTGGGAACAAAAGATGTTATATAATGTCCTCTTACCATTGCAATTGTTTTATCTTTTAAATACTCTTTCGCCTTTGCTACTGTATCTAAATAACGTAAACAATAACCTACAGCGCAAATAACGCTTGAATCCTTTATCACCTTCGCTTTCCTTTGGACGTTTTCTAGATCAAGCCCTAATGGTTTTTCAACAAGGAGGTGTATACCACGTTCGACAATCTTTTCTTCTATCTCACCATGTGCAAAAGGGGGTACACACACAAAGATTGCATCTAGGGATTCATTTTCCAACATCGCATCAAGATCTGTATAAAATGAAGCATTGTATTTCATTCCTTTTTTCTTTGCGCTTTCTTCTGCTATGTCACACACTGCAATAATTTCTGCATGATTATTTTTTGAAATATTCTCTAAATGAACACCAGCTATTCCACCTACACCAACAAATCCAACTCTTACCTTATTCATTTCTTCATCTCCTTTATCTTTTTATTTTTGATTTAGTTAAAATAACCTCCATATGACGTGCTGTATCTATAGGCAACTGTTCAGCGCCTATTGAATATGGACTAAGCTCCGCTGTGATTATATCGTTATAATCAATCTCCTCAAGTGCATCTACGACTCCGGTCCAATTTACATCTCCTGCTAACAAAGGTACAAATCCTGTAATATTTCCTACATTTGTACAAAAATCCTTTACATGAATTTTACTTATTCTTTTTCCTAGAATCCTAATCCATTGTTCCGGGTATCCGAACTGCAGCACATTTCCAACATCAAAATAAGCACTCGCATAGTTTGAATCAAGCTCATCAATATATCTTGCCATTTCTAATGGTGATAATAGGAATTTATTCCAAACATTTTCTATACCAATCATAACTTGTTGTTTTTCCGCTTTATTCAAGACCTTTTTTAGTTCTTCTTGACTTCTCCTATAACAGACATCGTAAGATACATCTTCAGTAACCGAACCAGGGACAACTAATACTGTATCCATTCCCATTACACTTGCTAAGTCAATTTGCTTTTGAATCACTTTTCTCCCTTGTTCTCTTACAGATTCATTTGTAGAAGATAAGGGTGATTTCCATAATAAACCAGTAGATAGACTTCTAAGCTGTAATCCGTATGAAGCAGCTAGATTTGCCATTGCTTCTGCCTCACCTATCGTTGTATCCATGGTTAATCCAATTCCATCTGAATCATAGAGATTCAATTCTACTGCATCAAATCCAGCTTCCTTACTGTAGCTAAACACATCCTCTAAAGATGTTCCTTCAGGATAACACCATTGATTTATTCCCTTTAGCAAGTTCAATCATCTCCCTCTATTCTCTTAACTAAAATACTTTTCCACTCCCCCTTAAGCTAGATTAAGAGAGAAGTGAAATTTATCCTGCAATAATACTGCAGCAGCCCCTATCATTTCTAATTCATCTCCTAATGAAGGGGATTGAATCTCTAAGTCTTCTGACAATACTTCCATAACATTATCTAAAACGGATGACCTTATTTTAGACAAATATACTTGGTTATTTACTACCAACTCACCTCCTATAATGATTACTTCAGGATTAAATAAATGAATCAAATTCACAATACTTGTCGATAGATATGAGACTGTCTCATCCGCTATTTTTAATGCTAACTCATCTGCTTCTTGAAGGGCGGCACTAAATACTGCAGGTGTAATATCTTTTATTTCCCCATTTACTTTATCCATAATTTTTGTTGGTTTACCGCTTGTAATCGAAGAAAAGATTCTAGAGTAGATAGCTGGCCAACTTACATATGTTTCTAGACAACCAATATTCCCACATTCACAACGAAAACCAGCACGGTCAATACTTGTATGTCCAAACTCCCCTGCACCACCGTTATGCCCCCTATAAATAGAGCCATTCATTAAGATACCTGCTCCTACTCCATCCCCTTGAATGATGTATATCATGTTTTGATTGTGATTATATTGACCAAAGTTTTTTTCAGCTAATATATAAGCGTTTGTGTCATTTTCGATCCATGCTTTTTTAGTGAATTTTTGTTCTAGTAATTGTTTTAGCGGTATATTTTTAAGCTTTAGTTCCGAATTATAGCGAATAATCCCCCTTGTAGAATCGACAATTCCTTGCGTAATGACAGATATTCCTATACAAAGATTACTATTATTTACTTTTTCTAAAAATCCATCAACCAAATCTAGTAAATAACAAATGACCTCTTCCCCCGTATATGGCTTTGTGGTAAATGTTTCCTTCCTTTTAACTTTCGCTTCTAAATTCATCTCAGCAATTGTAATAAATGAACTACGAATGGATATCGCAATTAAAAATTTAGAATCAGGTGAGAATCTTACTAAAATTGGTTTTCTCCCTCCACTCGAATTTCCTATTCCATCCTCATAAACCAGCCCCTCCTGAATTAAATCCGAGACTGCAGATGTTACAGTTGTTGGACTCAATTTATTTTTTTTTGCAATATCTGTTCTTGAAATTGGTCCTTGAAGCCTTATGGTATCTAGTATGATTGAGCGATTTAATTCTTGAATTAATTTTAAATCCCCTGTTCTTTTCATAGATTAATTGACACCTCTTAAAGTGATTTTTTAGTTTTTCCATTGCCTTTAATAAGTGTTTATATTTTTGTATTTATTGGGATTTTTTCTTAGTACTAACTACAACATAGAAAGGAAATTTTATTCATTTTATTATGTTTGTATAAAAATTGGTAAGTTATTGCTAGTTTAATAGCAAATTATTGTGGGTTCTAGATGAGTTAAATTATTCACTGAAGATGTAGGAGTTTTACTATTACTTAAAATATGACTTATCAATCATTAGAAATGTACAATTTTGTTAGAATTTCTTACGTGTCATTTCTTGAAAACGGTTACAATTTGTATTAAAAAAATATCTTCGCCCATGATCTTCCGAAATATGTTTATGATTTAAGGCATGTAGAACGTAGGCCTTTATGAACTCTGAACGTTTTAGACTTATGCAGAAAGAATACTAATATAAGAAGTGATAAAACTTACTTTTTCCAATGACTTTATTAAGTAATTATACTTTTATATTAACAGATACTTAAATTTATTAACAAGGATTTTCCTTCGTGAAATACCGACAACATTCAACTAAATATCTAATTAAGATACGTTAATGACACCGTTTATTTTTACACGATCTATGTTTATTGGAAGGTGTTATTGAGCTTTTATTTCAGTAGAAACTTTTGAGTACTATTGAAAAAAAACCTTACCTACAAAGTAAGCCAGATGACAATACTTTGTAGGTATGAGTTATAATTTCACCTTAGAATTGCTCACAAATTCCAACCTTAATTCTTCTATCCCTTCAGCCACCAATTCAGCTATTTTCATTGCTCCATAGCTACTAAAATGGGTATCATCCGGAGGTGTATTAGGGTCTTCTAGTTCATACCAGAAAAATAGTTTCTTTGTTTCCTTTTCCCCTAATTCTTCATATAACCTCCGAGACTTTTCCCAGAGATCAATAAGTGGGACATTCAATTTGGCAGCTATGTTTCTAATTGCCTCTGGGTAGTCACCTAAAGTATCAAGTAATTTCCCGTGTTCATCAAACTTTCTACGATTTACAGATGTTAGTAGAATGGGTATCGCCTTTTTATGACGTGCCCCATTTATATAATGAGTTATGTTTTCTTGAAAGGTAGTAAAGGGGTCTGTTCCCCTTGTTTCATCCTCTATTTTTTGATCATTATGACCAAACTGGATGAAGAGATAGTCATTTGGATTGATCCTTTCTAAGATACTCTTTAATCTCCCTTCATTAATAAAGCTCTTAGAACTACGTCCACCTTTTGCTTCGTTTAATATTCGGACCTCATTACTAACGTAATCAGATAGATGTTGACCCCACCCTTGTTTCCTTGCTTGTTCAGGTGAAACATTCTCAACTGTTGAATCTCCAGCTAGATAAATGTTAATGTATTTCTCCTTATCTACGCTTTTCGATAATTCTGGCCAGTCTTTATCAACATCTAAAATAGTCTTTATTGTATATTCTTTGACTTCTTCCTTGTTAAGGATTTTTGCCCATTGCACTCGGTTCATCATATTTCCACCAGGACCATAGCTATTATATTCAACATAGCTAGTTGTTTTTTCTGCATCTAGTTTATCCCAGTTGTCCCAGCCCTCTACTTTTATATGCTCATCCATCCAACAATTAATAAAAGCTGTCTTTGCATAATCTCGCCATGGCCTTCCCAAGTAAACAGAATTTGCTTTTGCATGACTAGTTAGCCTTGAATTGATAAAGACATAGCCATATTTTTCATTGATTGGGGTTGATGCTGCGGTAATATAGCCATTGATATCGCTTTGGCGATCCAAGCTATATATCTCACAATTTTCAAATACCGATGTAGCAGAACCAAAAATAAAATCAACGTCACCTTCAAGAAAACAATTCCTAAAATAACTTCTACCCGCTTTTCTTTTTAGCCCATCTCTAGGCCCACCAAAGCTGTTTCCTTCTATTGGCTTTGGTGGCAAGGGTCCTGTAAATAATGTATCTTGACTACCAAGAAACGCGCAATTGTCAAACAAAAGCTTATCAGCATCAACATAGACTGCTACCGCTTGACCAACAACAGTGCCACAACCAGCATTATTTTCAAAGGTTATATTTTTTGCAATAAAATGGTCTCCTATTATAAGCGTACTATACGAGGAGAATGTCCCCATAGTTTCACCATTTTTTAAAGGCTTTTTTGCAAAGTCTGAAAATGTAACTTTCACTTTTTCTTTTGCAGTTCCTTGTAGAGATACAAAAGGTTTATTGATAATCAGCTTTTCTTTGTATACTCCATCAGTTATCGTTATCGTTATTCGTTTAGAATTAGTTTCCGGGATACTATTAACAGCATCCTGTATTGTCTTAAAATCACCACTGCCATCTTTCGCTACAATCATCGCTTTCACCTACAATTTTTTTTGAAGAAACGTGCAGATTTCTTCACGCATCCCCGCTGTTTCGATATGTCCACAAAGGTATTGAATCATTTTCCAATTATCTTGGTATTCTTCTTGTCTATATTTTTCCTTCAATGCTTCATCAATAATCGTTAAACCAGCAAAGGGAGTAAGTCGGTCCTCTGTCCCTACTGCACTTAGATGGGGACGGGGAGCAATTAGCTCTTGAATGTCTGATGTCCGAAAATGTTTTAATAAACTCGGTACATAGGAATAGAATCCGTGATGATCTAAACCTCTATTGTTAACCAGTGTCTCAGCGTCTACCTGACCACATATATCCACACATACTTTTATTCGTTCATCAAGGGCAGACAGCCACCAAGCCATCAACCCTCCCATTGACATCCCTAATGTCGCAATTCTAGTCACATCAACATCTTCTCTTGTCTGTAAGTAATCGATCGCACGCATGTTATCAAAAATCATCATGCCCCACATGACTTGACCTTTCCACAGCATTTCTTTAAAAATTTCACTTTCAGACTTACCTCTTCGTTCACCAAATCCCCACATATCAATACACAAAACCCCATAACCTCTTGAAGTCAATTCTTCGGCATAGGAGGGGTTTTGCAGATACTCACTACTGAAAAGTAACTCGGTCTTCCCTATATGATAATTCCCACCATGAGAATGGTTAAATAACACTACCGGTAGTCTTCCGGCGTGATCTTTTGGTCGGGCAAAATAAGCTGGAACTAGGTTCATTCCATTTAGATCCAATAATAAGACTTCTAATATAAACGTACCTTTATCTATTTCTTTTACCTTTTTTACAGCTACTTCATCAGAAATTTCTGGTAAATCTCCAAGTAGTTCAAATAGTTTTTGTCTTTTTTCTTCTACTGTTCTCATTATGGCTTCACCATTTTCCTGATTTTTACTTTACTGCGTATTTGTCGTTACGTTATTTAACATAACCATAGGATCTTTCGTTCTAGGTTTTTTAGATTTACACTGAATAAATTCAATATCATGACCATTCTCAACATAAAATGCTGGCCCTTGATGATTACTTACTGTTACCCGATTAAAGCTTACTCCTGTTACATTACCGCAGTAGAAACCACGCTGTTTCATTGGCTCAAGTTCAGACATCATCGCTGGCATGCCAGGTTCTGCATCATCTGCCATTGCTACAGATACATTGTCAAAGCTAACATCTTCTACGTACATCTCAGCAAGACCGTATAAGAATCCTGCTGCTGCACTGACTTCACGAGCAGTAATATTAGAAAAGTGAATTCGTCTGAAAGATGGTGTTTCGTCTGTTACAGGGTATGGATTTTTATCCCATACATATTTTTCTTTACCACGAGGCCCACAAAAGTAGTAGAGATTGGCGATAAAAGGGCAAATCACTCCCTTCATGACGATATTACTTACGCGAATATCTTCAACAACACCACCTCGTCCACGTCGTGATTTTAGGCGGATCCCACGGTCAGTCCCTTCGAATACACAATTACTTACAGTCACATTGCGAATATCTCCACTCATTTCACTACCGATTACGACTCCACCATGACCATGAATCATCGTGCAGTTTGTAATTGTTATATTTTCACATGGGACGCGTACTGCTGTATCCTTTGTTCCTGCTTTAATGGCGATACAATCATCACCGACATCAATATGGCAATCAGAGATACGGACATTTCGACAAGATTCAGGATCAATGCCGTCTGTATTTGGAGAGTGACTTGGATTTATTATCGTAATATTATGGATTGTTATGTCTTCGCAGCAAATTGGATTAACTGTCCAGCTTGGTGAATCAATCATTTTCACTCCGGATAATAATACATGTTTACATGTATCAAAGCTTACTAGTTTTGGTCGTGGATATTTGTGTTCATTCTTTCGGAAAAGATCCCACCAAAATTGTCCATTTCCATTTAGAGTCCCAAACCCTGTTACTGAAATATTTTCACCATTTTCTGCATAAATACAGGATGCATAAACGTCACTCTTAACACCTTCCCAGCGAGAGTGAACAACTGGGTATTCGTTAATATCTTGACTAAATAGTAGCGTAGAGCCTGCTTCTAAGTATAAATTCACATTGCTATTTAACCGTATCGAGCCAGTTAGGTAGCAACCTGCTGGGACATAAACTGTGCCTCCTCCAGCTTCAATACATGCCTCTATTGCTCGTGCAATTGCTTTTGTATTGATTGTTTTTCCGTCACTAACCGCTCCAAATTGTTTTATATCATATATACTAGATGTGATTGTTAAGTCCATATTGTCCCTACCCTCTCTGTTACGTTTAGTTATTTTCTATTTCTGCAGTCGCTAATATAAAAGCACCAATTCCTTTTAAATCATTGGTTATAATTGGTTCACTAATATAATATTCAAACGTGCCATCGCGCTTGTCTCCTCCACCTAATCCGGCTACTTGGCAGGTTTTATTTAAGTTTACTAACTCATCTTCTGTTACTGTGATGAATTCATTTATAATCGATTTATAGACACGATCTGCAACTTGTTGCCATTCATTGTCAAGGTATTCTAGCCTCACACCTTTGGCAATCGCATACAAAATCATGCAGGATGAAGAAGCTTCTAAGTAATTTCCTTTTCTATCACCTTTGTCTAGTACTTGAAACCAAACACCTGTTTCTTCATCTTGAACATTTCTTAACGCAAGTAGGATTTCGTTTAGTATGGTAATTAATTGATCACGATCTTGATGTGTTTCTGGTAGAAAGGAAAGAGTATCGACAAGCCCCATTACATACCACCCCATCGACCTTCCCCAGAAATTTTTTGATTGACCTGTTTCTGGGTTGCACCATGGTTGTATCTTCTTCTCATCATAGGCATGGTAGAGAAGACCTGTCTCATCATCTTGTGTATGTTTTACAGATAATAAATATTGTCTTGTAATATCAGCAAATTCCTCTTCCACCCCAAATTCCTTCACATACTCCGCATAAAAAGGAGCACCCATAAATAATCCATCAAGCCAAATTTGCGAAGGGTAAACTTTTTTATGCCAGAATACACCATCTGTCGTTCGTGGATGGGATTGCAATTGCTTCCTTAAGAGATCTACTGCTTTTTTATATTTCAACTCACCAGTTTCTTTATATAAAGTGAGTAGTACTTTCCCGTTATTGATATGGTCTATGTTAAAGAGGTTGATATCATACTCACGAATATTTCCATCATCATCAACAAAAGCATCCATGTTTTCTTTTATATAATCAAAATACCTCATATCACCTGTTTTCCTCCACACAAGCTCGGTACCTTTTAAGACAACACCATAATCATATGACCATTTATCATTTTGTACTCCAGCAGACAATAGTGGCTTTCGAATCATAACTGAATCAATCATTCTTTGTGACCAGTTAAGTGTTTTTGTCTCCATTTTTTCACAACCCCTCACATTTTTATTTAGCTGTATAGTTAAAATAGTCAAAGTCAGCGTGCTTCCTCGTACCTTGCATATCTTGAACACAAATGCCAACAAAATTCCCTGTGAATCCATTCCCTTCATCAGAGAGATGGGCAATACTGATCGAATCATTTATCTCTCTCCACTCATTTCGATCACAAGCGAAAGAAAACTGGGCATGATCATCTTTAATCGTCGCTTTTAATTTACAAACCTTTGAATCTATTATTGAGATCCGCATATCCAAATGTTCAAATTCACCCCATACACATCTCATCATATTGAGACACTTCCCCATATCTTCATCATGAGAAAGATAGAAATAGACATAGTTATCGGTATTGTAATAAAGGACTAGACCAGCCATTTGCAAAAAGGTTTCTGGTTCAAATTCGAGTGCTGTCTCTACTTCACAATTAAAATGCTGCTGTCTTCTAGCTAGTAGATGTTGTTCATGTAGGGAATGAATTGATTCCCCACCTTTGATTCGCAGATGTCCCTTCCGTTCAGATAATGAACACCAGGATTCATCTGGCGCGATTCGTAGGGTATTCCAGGTCTTATGTAATGTTTCACTTGTAAAATCATCGTGTTCATTTTCATCTGCTGGGAAGGGATGTGGAGGCAGTTTCGGTGCCTTCACTTCTACTTGTGCTTCATTACCACCGCATTCGAGTCTTAACCATCCATCCTCTGTCCATTCAACTCTTTGTAGTGCTGTTTCCCGACCAAGTATTGAGTACTTCCCATTAACAGGACGACTACATAAATGTGCCATAAACCATTCATTTGTTTGTGTACAAACAAGACTACCATGACCAGCTTTTTGTAAAGGCAATCCTTCGTCGTGTGCAGACGTTAACATCGGATTCTGTGGATCTACTTCGTAAGGCCCTGTTATTTCCTTTGATCTTGCTATAGTGACGGCATGACTTTTTCCTGTTCCTCCTTCTGCTGTAATCAAATAATAATAGCCATTTTGTTTATAGATATGAGGGGCTTCCGTTTTCCTTAATTCGGTGCCATCAAAGACTTTATGAATTTGACCAACTAGCTTATTCTCTTCTGGAGAGAACTCCTGCATGACAATTCCAGCAGATTTATTTCTCCCTTCAATCCGATAATCCCAATGAATATTTAAGAACCATTTCCTACCGTCTTCATCATGAAATAAGGATGGATCAAAATTCCCGCTATTCATGAATATTGGTTCTGACCAAGGTCCCTTGATATCTGTTGCTGTAACAAGATAGTTATGGGCATCTTTGAATGGATACTTGCTCCTTTTCATATCTGTGTAGACTAAATAAAAAACACCATCATGATAGCTTAAAGCTGGTGCCCAAACACTACATGAATCTGGATTCCCTCTAAAGTTAATATGATCAGTTAAACAATTCGTTAAGTATTCCCAGTTTTGCAAATCCTTAGAATGATAGACTGGAACACCTGGGTACCATTCAAATGTAGACGTCACGATATAGTAATCTTCCCCAGCACGTACGATACAAGGATCTGGATTAAATCCAGGTAGAATTGGGTTTTTTATCACATTTTCCATTGATTTCTCTCCTTTAAGATCATGTTTTATAACAGCATTATGTAAAGAAAAGCCCTTTCTTCGTCATTCTTTTTGACAAGAAGAATAAGGAAAGGACTTTCTATTAATCACTTAATTAGATTGGCTTACACTTTAACGATTACTATTTAGTAGCTTTGTACGCTTCTTCGTATTCCTTTGCCATATCATCTCCGCCAGATGCTTTCCATTTTTCTACTTCAGAATCGAAACCAGCTTCATCCATTTCACCCATAATATATTTAAACGTAGCATCAATAATGATTTTTTCTAGCTCCGTTCCTCGCTCATTAGCAGTTGCCGAATCAAGTGGTACAGTCGGGTCTAGGACGGCGAATTCTGCATTTTCTTCGATTAATTCATTTGATAATTGTTTCTTAGGATCTGCATCAACTAGATTATGTGTGATTTCACTAGGTCTTGAGCTTGAGAATGGTTGAGTGTCCTTTTGCCATAAAGCATTATCAAGTATCAAAAATGATCCATTTTCATCTATTTCATAATGTGTTCCTTCAATTCCACCTGTCATCAGCATAAATACTTCTTCGTCAATTAAGTCATTTATAAATTGTAAGACCCTCTTTAATTCTGCTTCATTTTTCACTTCTGATTTAGGGAATGCTAGAAGGCCACCAACTCCACTATTTTCAGACCAAATATGATGCTCACCGTCTGGACCTGCAATTTTATTGACCGGAATTAACTCCATCTCATCCTGAATTCCTTCAGCCATGGTTCTTAAGTTCTTAATATCCACCATGCCTGTATAAATTCCTGTTTTACCTTGTGCGAATTTTTGTTGTTGATCAGTCTTAGCTGTAACAGCAAAATCTTTTGCCATGTAACCATTGTCATATAACTTTTTCGAAAAATTCATCGTATCTTTATAAGCTTGGGTTTCAAATTCAGGAGTGAACTTCCCATCTTCATCAACGGCCCACCCATTTGGTGTTCCAAAGTAAGAGCTTAATGTTTTGAAGCTACCATATCGTAATTCGCTTCTATCACCAAAACCAGTTGTATCATCCTTGCCATTTCCATCAGGATCGTCTTCTGTAAATGCTCTTGCCACTTCATATAATTCATCTAATGTTGTTGGAGCTTTAAGTCCCACATTATCAAGCCAATCTTGACGAAGGATTAAACCTGATCGAGCTAAATTCTTTTGGAAAGGAACGCCATATAACTTCCCATCGATTGATGCAGCTGTCCGAGTCGCTTCAGAGATTAGCTTTAAATTTTCGTAATCATCTAAATACTCTCCTACATCCCAGAACATTCCTGATTTTAAGGATTGTCTGACAGAGGAATTAGTTAGCATGGTCAATGAAACGATATCTGTTAATTCCCCTGAAGCAAGCGCTGCAGTAATACGTTCATCCTTTGACGCATCTGGAACCCAATTGAATTTAATCGTTGCATTGGTAGCTTCTTCAATTTTTGTATGAACAACTTCTGTAGGTGGTGAAGCCGTATGTAAGATCGCTGTCCAATTAACATCCAAATGAGATTCTGGATCATATTTTTCAGACGTACCACTCGCTTGCTCTTTATCATTCGAACATGCTGCTAGTAAAAGCTGTGAGGCAACAAGCACATTAACCGCTACTATTTTAGCAAATCTTGATTTCTTCATAATCCCATCCCCTTTGATAGTTTAAGTTTATATTTTACTAGACTACTGATTTTCAGAAAAAATCTTACTACTTTTTCACCTCCTTTAATAATGGCTATTTTCGCAAAGATTGTTGTTTTTCTTAATAAAAACTTCTTTTTTGTATTTTGTCTTCGGGCTCTTGTTTTTAAATGATTCAGCCATTTTCTTTTAAATTAGCTTCCTAGTTATACGAAAAAAATCCAATGAACGATTTTTTAGGTTTAGTACTAACAAACTTTTTAAAAAAGAGCCTTAATTAATGATAATCATGTTAGCTAGTCGTTTCTTTAAATCCTGCCTGTGTCTCTATCTTTGTGAACACTTGATGTGTTGACCACATGATTATATAGCTCCCAATACTGACTCCAAAGAATGTCAATACCCCTGGGTACATGAACAGAATAAAATAGACAATAGCTAAAACAATTAATAAAAACAACGTATATTGTAAGTAAGAAATTCCAAATAGCACAGAGCATTTTAGTTTAAGGAAAACACTTTTCCATTCATAATGGGCAATAATCGGAAATATATAGCATATAGAAACCAAGTAGAAAAAGCTTGCCACAAATAGTAATGCCCTTAACATAAATGACTGAACATAAAGTAAGTCAACGTATAGAATCCAACCGACTACTAGATATAAAATACCGATCAACATCGTTTCTTTGAAAGAGGAGCGATACACATTCCAAAATGTTGGAAAAATCGGTATATCTGTATTCCCCCTAACCCACTGCCTTAGAATAGAAAACATCGCCGTTGTTGCAGGACCAATTCCAAACACAACCAACCCTAATAAGGTAAATAAGCACCATAAGATGTTGACATAGACTAGTTGTAATATCCGTATACACATTTCATTTAATCGTTCAGCCATCTTCCCCACATATACTTCCTCCTTTCAATTTTATTGGCATCGCTATCATTTTAACGTTTAATATAATCCATCTTCGCCAAACTTCTTCGCTAATTTATTGGCACCGATTACTAGTACCAATCCAACAAGACCTTTGAACAAACCAACAGCAGTACTGTAACTCAATTGACCATTTTTCAGACCTGCTGTGTAAACATAGGTATCAAAAATTTCTACAGCTTCACGGTTTAATGAATTTAATAATAGATACACATGCTCAAATCCTAAATCTAATGTTTGACCAATTTTTAAGATAAGCAAAATAATAATAACTGGACGTATTGCCGGTAGGGTGACATGCCAAATTTGGCGAATTCGATTTGCTCCATCAATTTTTGCTGCTTCATATAATTGTGGGTCTACAGCAGTGACGGCTGCTAAATAGATAATCGTTGACCAACCCATTTCCTTCCAGATGATTTGAATAATATAAATAGCTCTAGTCCAGGCACCATCAGTTAAGAAATCTAGTTTCTCTCCACCTGCCTTGGCAATCAGTTCATTAATTACTCCACCATCTACTGTTAAAAAGACGTAAGAAATCGATACAATGATTACCCAAGACATAAAATGTGGAATATAGATGACTGTTTGCACAGCATTTTTAAACATCTTCATCCTTACTTCATTTAACATCAATGCTAGGATAATCGGTATTGGAAAAAAGATAAAAAGGTTTAATGCAAATAAGAAGAGAGTGTTTGATAATAACATTAAAAACGTAGGCTCTGTAAATAGACGGATAAAATGTTTTAGGCCGACCCAAGGGCTACCAGATATTCCTAAGAAAGGTTGATAATCCTGAAAGGCAATAATCAGTCCACCCATTGGAAAGTACTTGAAAATAATAAAATATAAGAGACCTGGTAGGATCATCATATATAGATATTTATTTCTGGCAATACTGGCGATATTCTTTCTTCTCGTTTCGAGCTTTAATGTTTTCTTGTCTAAAATAGATGATGATCCCTGCTGATTTTTAATTTGAATGGTTTGTTTCACGACTGAATACCTCCTTCAATTTTCCTGGCCCGCTTTTTTGTTCTTTCTAAATGTAAAGGAATAACCAGCATAACGTCTACAATCATTCTGTAAGAAAAGGCATATAACACCACCAGGAAAGCGCTTACTACACCTCAACTGATTGAATGATTACGTTTTCACGTTAATGATTATTGCATATTCACCTTGATTTATTTTTTGATTGACCATAAATACTCACCCTCATTTATCGAACGCAAACACATGTAGAAATGATTATAGACGTACCATCTTACCGATTGATATATTGAAATTATAAGGAAAGAGCACTACATTACATTTATATGGAGGGGTAAACATGCAAGACAAATCAATAGGTAATCGTATTTTTAATTTTGTTAACTACTCGATTTTGCTAGTCATCTCTTTAGCTTGCTTAATACCATTTATAAACGTTATTTCTAGTTCCTTTGCAACTACTCAAGAAGTCGTAGAAAAAACATTTATTCTATTCCCATCAACATTTACCTTAGAAGCCTATAAATATATTTTTTCTACACCAACGATCTTTAAGAGCTTTCTTGTTTCAATCGGGGTAACTGGGGTAGGAACATTAGTAAGTATGGTTTTAACCGCCTTCATGGCCTATTCATTATCGCGAAGGTATCTATATGGAAGAAAGGCGCTAAACTTTACCGTGGTCTTTACAATGCTATTTAGTGGTGGAATGATCCCTACATATTTAGTCGTTAGAAATATGGGCTTGATCGACACATACTGGGCTTTGATTCTACCGATTGCAATAAATGCATTTAACTTAATTATTATGAAAAACTTCTTTCAAGCAATTCCTGATAGTTTAGAAGAATCAGCAAAAGTAGATGGATATAATGATATTATGATTTTCTTTAAAATTATCCTGCCATTATCACTCCCATCTATAGCAACAATCTCACTATTCTACGCTGTTGCTTACTGGAATGAGTATATGAATGCAATTCTATACTTAAATGATTCTAATAAGTGGCCAATACAAGTGTTATTACGTCAGATCGTTATCGTTTCAAGTGGTATGCAGGCGGATGCTACATCTGTTGATGTTGTCCCACCTTCCCAAACAATTAAAATGGCTGTTATCACTGTGGCAACAGTTCCAATGCTTATCGTATATCCATTCCTCCAAAAGTACTTTGTAAAAGGAGCTTTTGTCGGATCTGTTAAAGCATAAGTAAAGTGGTTATATCAATAGAGCAGGCCAATGTGTCTTTAGAGGTTATCTTTTACCTTCATACATATTGGCTTTTTTTACTGTTTACAATACTCATACAAGAATCAATTAGAACGCCAAAAAAGATTGAGCAGGTAAACAGCCTCCTGTTTTACCTGCTCAATCTTTTCTTTAAAACGATATGGAATTATCATCACGATGACTATCCCGATATCTCCCTGGTGTCGTCCCTTCAATTTTTCGGAAGGATCGAATAAAATTTTGAGAGTTTTTATACTGGAGCTTTTCTGATATTTCTCTTACGGACATATTTGTTTCTTTTAACCATTTCTTTGCCATATCATATCGATAAAGTGCTAAATATTCACTAAATGAGTGATTAAATTCCTTCTTGAATATACTGCTTAAGTAATTTTTATTATAATGCAGTCGTGATGCAATGATTTCTAGGGAAATCTCTGTATCAAATTCATTTTGAATAATATGAGTGATTTTATCTGATATCGATTTGTTTTGTGAAGTTGTTCGTTCAGCAATCTTATCAATCATTGGATAAACAATTTTACCTTTTAAAAACATCTCAATTTCCTCTGACGTTTTCATCTCCGAAATTGCATTGTATAAGGTCCGATTATCTTCAATTATTAATGTATTCATACCCATTTCTTGCATTAAACCCATTAAATCGTTTAAAAAACGCATAATGTTCACTTCAAGTTCATGAGGATTCTGATTGTTTTTAAATAGTTCTGCCAGCAATTGATGCAATGATACTCTAGCCTTTTTACTCTCCCCAAGTTTAATTGCATCAAACAATTGATTTTCTAATATTTTAGGAAAATATGTTTTGATTTGATTGTTAGTAAAAAGAGCCGCTACAGTTTCATAAAAGATAATTGATTCCTTTCCGACCTTTAAACGGTATTTTAGCGAATCAACCCCTTCAGAAAGAGCTTGTTTACTTTCTGTTAGATTTTTAAAAGGACTACTAATTCCAATACTTATGGAGAGGTTAAAAATCTCTTTCACTGTTCTTTGAATCTCTTCTGAATACTGGTTAATCTTGAATATTTGCTGATCGATATCTTCTTCCTGGGTAATAAATATCGTTGCTTGTGTTTTAGAATCAATGACTGTGGGAGTAAGTTGTTCATTTTCACCAATAATCCCAGACACAATTTTATTTATTGAAAATAATAATACATCTTTATCCATTCTTGTGTACTTGCTATTTTCTAAACTATCAAATTGAATAGCCAACACATATAAGTAATTCCACTCTTCCTGATAATTAAAATCCCGTAGCTGTTCGGTTATTTCTTGTTCATTCATACGTCCCCGGAAAAGATTAAGCATAAATAGTGTTTTTAATTGTTCGTGCTGACTCGTCACAATATGTTCGAGTGACTGATTTTTATCAAGTACATCCCGAATAGAACTTCCAATCATCTCAAATTCATCCTTATAGACTTGTTTTTGACTTTTTGGAATAAATTTTTGTAATTCCCGTATTGGCTTTGAAAAGTAATCAGAACTTAAATAGGCAATAATAAACGTAACAATTAACATAAATAAACTCATTAATATCGTACCAGTAATGGTTGGTTTCATCGCTTGAGCGAATTCGGAATCCTCAATTTTAGATAGATAAATCCATCCATTATAACCTGATTTAGAATAAGCTACCTTATACTTATCTTCTCCTTTATCATTGACCTGTACGACCCCAGTTTGTTCTACATTACCTGAGATTAGATTGGATATTGTTTTATCACTCATCGCACTATCTTTAGAAGAATTGCTTTGATAGACCAATGAACCATCTTGATTATAAATATATATCGGACTCGATTCAGCTTGTTTATAAATTAGATTTGATAAGGACTTCAATGGAATATGAATAATGAGAATGCCATTTTTATTAGTCTGATAAAAAGGTGTTTGCTTAATTAGTTTAATTTCATTTTCAATTTCGTCTTCCTTAAACCAAGTAGATGAGTGAGGTAATGATAAGTATTTAGAGGTGATCTCTTTCTCTTCAGCATCTGTAAGTTGCTTCAATCCATACTCATTTATGATCCAATTTCCTTGCAAACTAACTAAATCTACAGTTGTTTGGTTTGGTCCAAAAGACGAAATATAGTTTATTTGCTTATCTATCGAATTATAAATATCAAAATTTGCTGCTGTGAGAGATTGATTAATATAGTCTTTAAAAGGTGAATCGTGAATATAGGAGTTAAAGGTATAATCTAACGCCTGGAGCTTTTGTTCTAGAGTATTCATCGTTTGAACAACATTTTCTTGTTTCTCTAATGTAATCTTTTCTTCAAATGAATCCTTAGCAAAAAAATAAGCAAAACCATTAAACAGGATCATTGCCAACGTTCCAACTAAAACAAATGGTAGAAAGATACGATAAAAGTATTTTGGTTTATGTTTCATTGTTTAGCAACACTTCCTGTCTTTATTAAAACGCTTACATTATTACTTATTATAAAGCTCTTCTAAATTTAATGTCAATAAACATATTTCCCTTAATTTACTAGACACTTTTCTATTCATTTGCTGCATATTGTTAACCCCAGTATACTTACTCTTATTATTCCTTGGTAAAGGACAAACTGGTGAGCGATTATACATACCTGCTTTTAGCTCAACTATAAAACACCGGCAAAAAAAAGAAGCACTTCGTATTGCGAAATACTCCTCATACTGTTAATTTGTTGTTCTTTTTTTTATATCTAATTTTCTTAGTGACTTAGTTCTCCATTTAGCGAAATATTAGAAAAACTTGCTGTATTATAATTAACCGTTTGACTAGAATTTTTAGCAGCATCTACTGCAAATCCTACATACACTCTGTCTTGCATTTGTATATATTGTCTCCCAACTTCTATCCATTCTTCACCATCTTTTGAGGCATATCCAGTTATCGTATTATCAACTCTTGCTATTTTAAGCCAGTAAGGCAATGTTGTCCCATTTAAAGATGGCACTCCAATTTCCTCTGGACGATCATAACTACCTGGTGCTAGCATCTGCATTCCTTTTTCCTGTCTTGTTGAAAAATGAACTGAATATGGTGTTGCTTGTTTATCTGCTTTTACTATAGATGAACTTATGATCGCCGTGGCTGCATCCTTTGCCAAACTTTCTCGGATCATTAAACCTGAGAGAGCATTATTGTCTACTCTAGTTAACGAATCAATTCTTGCTATTAGCTCTGCATCTCCTTTTATCTCCCGGTAAGCGAACTGGAAAGCATCGGCTTTCTGATCAATTCGACCTGCCCCTTTAACTGTAAGTCCTTTAGTCGTCTGAGTTGTATTTCCTTTTATCATTACGTTCCCAATATCTTTTGAGGTCCAATCTCCAGTTTGTTTCATCTTATTAACATGAACTTGCATCGAGGTAGTCTGGGTTGTATTCCCCTTTTTATCTATTGCTTTTGCTGAAATATACCAAGTCCCATCTGGTGCATTTTTCCACTCAAAGTCGAATTGACCATTAGCTACTTCTCCTATTTTTTGATCATTGCTATAATACTCTACTTTTGATATATCACGTTTATCTTTTAATTTCACTTTCATTTTTACAGTTGATCCCTCTTTATGGATACTGTTCAATTTAGGCGATACAAGCTCAATATTTGGGTTTAATGCTTCACTATCCATACTGACAAGAGAATTTATATATTGTTCTAAATTGGTATAGCCTGATGCGGTCATTTCCTTACCATCCATTGGATCTCTTGAATTTAGTCCATTTGCTTCTTCCCACTTATCAGCTATTCCGTCATGATCATTATCAGTTGGTGCTGTCCCAGACTTCATTTCCGGGTATCCGCCAACTTCCCATTCATTATTTATTAATCGACCAGTACCATTCTTGACATCGTTAACAATTCTCGCATCAACCGCATCTCTTCGTGGATAAATTGCTCCTGCCCTTTTCAACACTGCATCGTACGCCTCTTGTGCTGTTTTAATCGTTAATTGATCATGTC
The DNA here is from genome assembly GCF_059758525.1 of Metabacillus sp. GQ13. Taxonomy (NCBI): domain Bacteria; kingdom Bacillati; phylum Bacillota; class Bacilli; order Caryophanales; family Bacillaceae; genus Metabacillus; species Metabacillus sp. GQ13. Next base: position 151,083 of record NZ_JCAXET010000009.1, on the reverse strand, counting down.
CAAAGACATCGTAAGGCTTATCAGAAAAAACAGTTCCACTTTTGATTTCCTCTATCCCTAAAGTATTATCTTTAGAAATGGATTTATTTCCATACATGTAGTTTCCATCGATATAGAACCAGCTTGGCTTACCATCTTGACCTGGGCTAATCACTCGCTTTTTTAACTCCTCAAAAGTTGATGGTCCTGGTTTATAGTAATTATTTATGATATTATTCTCCTGATTATTGCCTCCATAAGTTGAATTAAACCCCCAGTTGTATATAACATTATTCACCATATCTGTACTGGATACTGGATTTAGTTTATTCCCTGTATTTCCAAGTGCGGGCATACGACTAGCATGACTTGCGATTAAGTTATTAGAAAATGTAGCATTCTCTCCACCCCAAATTCCTCCATAACCATGTCTTCCTTTCGCATGTCCAGAAATGTATAAACTCTCACTGATCATACTCCATTGCAAAGTAGTATTTTCATTTCTATAAAAAGATAAGGTTTCATCTACAGACCAACTTGTAGAGATATGATCAATAATCGCATCTTTTACATCTCTTCCACCAAATGCATCTGGCTCTGTCTCAATATTATCGCTACCTGGTCTAAATCTTAAATAGCGAATAATGATATTTTCAGATCCAGATATATCTGTTCCAAATCCTGCAATAGTAATTCCATCCCCTGGGGCAGTTTGACCAGCAATAGTCATGTTTTTTTGTTTGATTTTTAATGGCTGTTTTAAGTGAATTGTCCCTGAAACACGAAAGACAATCGTTCGATTCCCTTTACTTACCGCATCTCTAAGAGAACCTTTAATTGGTACCTCTCCATTTCCAAAATCTTCGATCGATGTCACTTCATAAACATCGTAACCACGTCCACCACTTGTGTACTTCCCTCCCCCTTCAGCACCAGGAAAAGCTAATACTTGATTCTCTGTGCCCGCTGCTAGCCCTTCATTTTTGAACAAAGAGTAGTCTAATATTCCAATCATTAACATTACTGTTGTTAACACACAAAATAGTTTTTTACCTTTCATACCTTAACCTCCTACTTTCATTTTGGTTTCACTAGTTTTTTTTCTACTAATTGTTGTTTTAAGTTATAAATAGCCCTGTCCTTTTTGCGTTCTAGAAGAAATGAAAAGAACATGATGTCGATAATCCTTACCAATAGTAAATAAAGATACAAGCATAAACGAAAAACAATGAATAGCGAGAAAATGGTTCTAATTTATAAAACGCTTACATTTTTAAGTAAGAATCATTAAGTTTCGGGCTCTGAATGAAGTCTATTACTTACACAAAAAATTCGGCGGAATTTTCCTTACAAAATAGACTATTTCCACATGCTATTTAAGATAAAAAAACGAAGGGGTATTTTTTATGAAGGGATTACAAATCAAGATTATTTTCATAAAGAAAACGATTAATTCAGGTCTGAAAGCATACTTTTGGAAAAGTATTTTAATCAAAGGTGTTTTCGCAAAAATTGTTATTTTTCGTAACAAGTACTTCTTTACGTATTTATGTTTGCCTTCGAGCTCTTTTCGAGCCATTTCTTTTAAACTAGCTTCAAATTATACAAAAAAATCTAGTAACCAATTTTTTGACTTACTATCAACAAACTTATAGAGAAGATCCTTAATCAAAGAGGGTGGTAAGATAATTTAAAGTTCATAAACATCATAGCTTACTATTGATCAAAACGAATACAATCATATGATTAGATTAACTAATAACCAATTCAAACAAACAGATAAATGAAGTAATGAGTATGATTGATAGCAAATGATTATCCTTTTCAAACCTCCTCTTTTCTTCTAAATAAAAAATGAGCCCTTAAGGACTCATTTTTTGTATATTTTTAACAATGATAGTGAAAATTACTTTAAGAAAGGGTGATCTAAATGTTTCAATCTATATTAACTAATTTTATTGCTTCTAGCATTGTTATGAGACATAACTTAAATTGGCATCGTCGACTTCTTTATCTAGCTACCCCATTATTTATCGTGTTTATGATGCTTCAAACGGAATATATCATCTATCGAATAAATAGAAAGTAGTTAGATATTCCACATGTATTGTTATACTAATGCTCCCAATTTTTCCGCTACTTGCTTATCAGTTAATTCATGTTCAACTATATATCTATTTCTTGGGTTTACTCTACATTCATCACTGCAAGAACGTAAATACTTATGTTCATTTTCCTCAGAACATAGTATTTGTTTATTGCAATCAGGATTCGCACAATTCACATAGCGCTCACACGGTTCACCTGTAAAGTGATCTCTACCTACTATGACAGGATCTACTTGATTTACTGGTACGCTTATTCTTTCATCAAATACGTAGCATTGGCCATCCCATAGTTCACCTTGTACTTCTGGATCTTTACCATATGTTACAATTCCACCGTGTAGTTGTGCAACATCTTCAAATCCTTCTTTACGTAACCAACCAGAGAATTTTTCACAACGAACTCCACCAGTACAGTACGTTAAGATTTTTTTACCTTCAAATTGTTCACGATTTTCACGAATCCATTCAGGTAATTCCTTAAACGTATTAATATCTGGCATGATCGCATTACGAAAATGACCTAATGTATATTCATAATCATTTCTAGCATCAATGACAACCGTATCTTCTTGCTGCATCGCTTCATAGAACTCTTTTGGACTATAATATTTACCAGTTAACTCTAGTGGATTTATATCTTCTTCTAGACGTAAGGTAACTAGTTCTGGTCTATAACGAACATGCATCTTTTTGAATGCATGTTCATTTTCTTCATCTATTTTGAACGCCATATCTTTAAAGCGAGGATCGTTGTTCATATCTGTTATATATTGATCCGTTTGCTCTATAGTTCCTGATACAGTGCCATTAATTCCTTCATGGGCAATTAGAATTCTACCTTTTAATCCAAGACTTTTACAGTATTCTAAATGTTGCTGCGTGTATTCTTCGGGATTTTCAATTGTTACGTAATGGTAATATAGCAAAACCCGATATTGTTTATTTTCCATTATCATTCACCTTCTATATTTATATTTGCAAGATATACTTACAGAGATGTTTACTTGCGTCTATTACTTCTATGTCATTTATGATAAAAAGTAACAATTAATTAAACCAAATATTAAAGAAAAATGCAACCCATATTCAACTGGTTTTTCTGTTAGGACGTTAAAAAACACGGTAAGCATTCCTCACCGTGTTTCACTCCATATCTCATAACGACCTTTATAGAACCTCATTATTATGAAAAGTCTGATTCAAGATCAAGCCACTTTGTTACCTCTGAAACAGGTTTTCTTTTCCCTATAAGTTCCTTCATATTAGGATAGCCGATATAAAGAAAGCCTAGCATTTCCGATTGATCCCCAAGATCAAATAGTTGTTTTACTTCAGATGAATAACAAACGTTTCCAGTTCGCCATACAGCACCTAAACCGAGTGCATGAGTGGCAAGTAACATATTTTGAATTGCTGCATTTACTGCAGCGTATTCTTCTTTTACTATTACCTTTGAGTTAATGGTCGGTTCAACAGCAACAGCAATAATGACTGGTGCTCTTAATGGTTTTAGTTCTTCCTTTTCTAATTTCACTTTACTTTCTTCACTGTTTGGATCTTCAAGCGACTTTTCAGCTATCGAAGAAAGTGTTTTCCCTAGTTTCTTTCTCGCATCTCCTGTTAACACATAAAAACGCCATGGTTCTGTTCGATGGTGAGCTGGGGCCCATGTTCCAGATTCGAGTATTCTATTTATCAACTCCACTGGAACAGGATCTGGTTTTACAACACCAATACTTCTTCTCTTCGTTATCGCTTCAAAAACATCCATCCTAATACACACTCCTAAAGTATAAATAACGGGATGTTTCCCGCTAATCACATTATTCTACGAACATAGTCATTTTTAAACTGTTACTGGACTTAATAATACCTCTACAAGACGATCCATTCCTAGCTTTATTTTATCAGGTGTAGAATGGCTAAAGTTTAGTCGGAATGTATGATATGCTGGCTGTTCAACGTAAAATGGCGCTCCAGGTACAAAGGCAACACCTCTTTCTACTGCTTTATTGAGTAATTTTGCCGTGTTTAAGTCCTTTGTTCCTTCCACCCATAAAAACATACCACCTTTAGGCTCTTTCCATGTAAATAATCCGGGTTCAACCTTATTCAAATAATCTTTCATGATCGTCATTCGATGGTAATATTCAATTCTTAACCGTTGAATATGTCCATCAATATTAAAATCTCGCAGCAGAAAATAAAGTGCTTGCTGGTCAATTGAACTTGAATGTAAATCAGCCATTTGTTTTGCTTGCGTCATCATTTTTATCACCTGTGATGGTCCTGTTACCCATCCTGTTCTAAGTGCAGGAACGACCGACTTTGAGAATGTACTTGTATATACGACATGACTTTGTTGCTGATCCAGTGTTGCTATTGGAGGGTATTCCTCATCATCATGAAATTGGATATCCCCATATGGATCATCCTCTAGAATAAGGATATGATATTTATGACAAAGGTTGTAAAGTTGTTGACGTCGTTCTACACTCCAAACCTTCCCATCTGGATTAGAGAATGTTGGAATAACATAAACAAACTTAGGTTGATATTTTTTAATCTTTGTTTCTAAATCATCATCCATCATTCCATGTTCATCCCCATCAACAGCCACTACCTTAGCACCAGAAGAACGAAAAACCTGTAAGGCTGATAGGTATGTTGGATCTTCAGTTAACACTACATCATCCTTGGAAAGCATAACCCTTGAAAATAAGTCAATTACCTGTTGGGAACCAGTTGTTACTAACAAATTATCTACTGAAGAAGCAATTCCTTTCGCTTCCATTTTCGTATTAATTGCTTCTCTCAGTGGAGTGTATCCTTCTGTTAACCCATATTGTAAAGAAGATTTACCCGTGGTGAAAACTTTTTCATATGCAATACGAACGTCTTCTAAAGGGAATAGATCTTCTGAAGGTAATCCTCCAGCAAAAGAAATCACATTCCCTTGTTGAATCACGGATAAAATATCCCGTACAGCTGATGATTTATAACTTTTCGTTTGTTCTGCAAATAAATAATTCATAGGAAACCCCTACCTCTTTTTTAGAAGACTATCTTCGTATAAATGTTGTTTTGCAAAGGAACTCAAATTCATTTAATGATTTACTGCCATAACCTTTAAGAAGACTATTTTCACAAAGATTGATGTTTTAAGTAAATACGATTTTAGCCGTAATCTTTTACGAAAGATATTTATTAAAGTCTTCGTTTTGACCAATACTAGATGTAAATGAGAATTACCTTTACCAACACGACATTTTTTGAAAATGACTTCATTAATAGGAAAACAATTATAAATATTCAAACTATTTCACTTATACTCCTATACATTTCTTTTAAATATAAAGATGGATACGATATGTATGGTATAATATTATTTTATCTATCATATTACACTCAATTTCAGCTTTCAAGGATTTTTAGATATTGTCAGTGAAATTTCCTTTCTCTAATGCCAGTCATGTTTCCAACCTGTTACACACTGTGTCAAAATGAAGCATGATTATCAAAATGAAAAGGCAGTAGATCCGAAACGAATAAATAAATGTTATGAAAGGGTGTTATCGATGGAACTAAACGTAGAAACGATCTATTACTTAGAAAACCCAGAGGAAGGTATCATCAAACTTGCAACAGGCTCACAACTTAAATATGGAGATGTTGTAAAAGAAGTGTTCGGTGTTGCAGATATAAATGACTTGTTAATGATGATTGAATATAACAAATCATTTCAAGATAGCCTCTGTAAGGCTCGAGGAATTAAAGAAAATGAAATCACGTTAGATATGATTTTCCGAGTTGCCTCAAATTATGACCTTACTTCTCATAAGGAGCACATTCATAACGAAGATAATGGTGACAATTCCTCAGTTGGAGAATAGTTTGCATCTTATATAAGAATGACGGGTACAAAGAGCTGACTCTAATGCGAAGTGTCTGCTCTTTTTCTATGTAAAATGGCCCGTTATTATGATACAAGTCTCATTTATTTAACAAAATATAATCTGCTTTCCAGACTCAAGGAACACAAAATCCCCTCTAAACCATTTCTATAACTTATGAACGGGCCCTAGATACCAGCAAGGGTCTTTTTTCAATTTCTAAACAACAGTCAGCACGAGTTTCATCCAATCTTCAACAATTTTCTTTTATTTATCAAACTTAGTTTGGTCGCCTAACACATGCTCGATGAGAATCTGTTCAAATCTAGCGAACTCTTCCTTTTGAAAAAGCTGTGGGCAATTTCTTAAAGATAATAGGGCCCCCTCAATTAAGAATGCACGTGGTTCCTTATTATTCATCAATTCTTCTTGTATGAATTCAAGAATTTGAATATATTTTATCCGTTCAGTTTCACTTTGAAGGTCACTTACGACAATTTTCTTCAAGGCTGTCGATGAATGATATAAATCATTTAGGTAATTATTAGATGACGACTGTGTTTCTGGTAACCATGTCTGTAATAATTCTGGGTTAAAAAGTTGCATCTGATTCTTACTGACATCATCGACGATTATCTCTAAACGGTCAACACAATATCGAATAACTTCTATTAATTGGTGATTCGGATCTTTTCTCATAGAAATATAATGAAATACATGCTGCAACATTCCATGGAAAAGAATTGTACAATCTAATAAATAAGCCCTTTTCTCTTCACCAAACAACTCTATAAAACGGGTAAACAACCAATTGATATGTTTATATTGGATTTGCTTTATAAATTGCTTAAGCTCTGGATCATCGGAAACAAACACCTCTTCAATTAGTTGGAATAATTTATTTCTTCTATTTGACTGCATGATTATTTCCAGTTGTTTTATAAAAATCTCCATATCAGCGAGATCTTCTCCAATCAACATATTATTTCGTTGATCTTCATATTTGCCTCTAATTGAATTGAATACAGATTTAAATAGTTCACTTTTAGAAGGAAAATAATTATAAAAAGTACCCTTAGATATGCCACTATGGTCCAAAATATCTTGAATAGATGTCGCCTTATATCCTTTTTCGATAAATAATTGATGAGCCTTTTCGATAACATGTTGTTTTCTCTTATTCATGATTTCATCCTTTAATATTGAACTATGATTATAAAAATTATACTAAAGGATTTCAGTAACAAATACAAACTTATACGATCAACCTATGAATTTAGCAAAAAGTTAAGAAAATATAAATTTTAATCTAATAGGAAAATTTGATTATTTCATATTGCTAAATGAAAAAGAAAGGAGTAATATATTCATTTATGGAACGTATGTATAAAAAAATATACCGATCGTTTAAATAAGGAGGAAATATAATGAATGAGTCTACTGTACCGAAACGTCCACCATACGGAATTATTGCGATTCTGTTAGCCGGGGCTTTCGTTTCTATATTAAATTCAACCTTACTAAATGTTGCATTACCATCGATGATGACAGATTTAAAAGTAGGGGCAACAACAATTCAATGGTTAGCAACAGGTTATATGCTGGTAAACGGAATTCTTATTCCAACCACTGCTTACTTAATTCAAAAATTCTCGGTTCGACATTTATTTTTAACAGCCATGCTATTATTCACAATTGGTACAATTGCTTCAAGTCTTGCAGACACTTTTACATTGTTATTAATCGGTCGAATGATTCAAGCTGCTGGATCAGCAGTTATGATGCCCTTGTTAATGAATGTATTACTCGTAAGTTTCCCTATCGAAAAACGTGGGGGAGCAATGGGGATTCTTGGATTGGTTATGATTTTTGCACCAGCTATCGGTCCAACTTTATCTGGATATATTGTTGAACATCATCACTGGAGAACTCTTTTCTATATGATTATTCCGATTGCATTGATTGTATTGATTCTAGCTTTCTTCAAGCTTAAAGATACAAAGGAAAAAATAGATATTAAAATTGATGTCATTTCGCTAATTCTATCAAGTATTGGGTTTGGCGCAATACTATACGGATTTAGTTCGGCCGGAGATAAAGGATGGGATAGTCCTATAGTATATGGAACATTAATTGTCGGTGTAGCTTCATTAATCCTATTCATCTTGCGACAATTCCAGTTAGAAAAGCCATTTTTAGATTTCCGTGTATATAAATATCCAATGTTCGCATTATCCTCTGCAATTTCAATTGTTCTAAATATGGCGATGTTCTCTGCGATGATTTTAATGCCTATTTATTTACAACAATTACGAGGAATTTCACCAATGGATTCCGGATTATTAATGTTACCTGGAGCCATTATTATGGGAATCATGTCACCAATTACAGGTAAATTATTTGATAAATACGGTGCACGTACACTTGCAGTTATTGGTTTAGTGATTACAGTTGTAACCACCTATTTCTTTAGCCAATTATCATTAACTACACCCTATTCAACTCTATTAATCATGTATTCTGTTCGAATGCTTGGAATGTCTATGGTCATGATGCCAGTAATGACAAATGGATTGAATCAACTACCTGCACATATGAATCCACACGGTACAGCGATGAACAGTACTCTTTCACAAGTATCTGGAGCAATTGGCTCTGCTCTACTTGTTACGGTCATGACGTCACGTACGAAAATGCATGCTGAAGAACTTTTTAACTCTGCAATGAAAAATGTGGCGGAACAACCAAGTGCAGAAGCATTAGCTGAAATGAAAACACAATTAGGTATGAAAGCAACAATGGAAGGAATTAACGACTCATTTTTCGTTTCTGTTCTAATTGCCGGACTTGCCTTAATCCTAGCGTTCTTCCTAAAACGTAATGCTATATCTGAAGAGAAAAAGTCAGTTGACCTCCAACTTAAGGAACAAGAAGCATAAAGAAATGGCAAAAGGGCTGTGATTTTAAATAATCACAGCCTTTTTTGTATGGATCACACTATTCGTGTTGATTATTGCATTATTGGATCAAATCGTTTGTATATTGAGCTACTTTCTCAATTTATTAAGCCCACATGCTCGGATAGAGCCACTATTTCAGTTTATTAAGCCACTTTCTATCGGAATTGAACCACTTTTCCTGTTTATTAAACCACTTTCTCAATTAATTTTGCCTACTTCTCGAATTGATCCACTTTTATTATTTTTTCTTAGGTTCTACATAATCAGGATAATCGGTAATAATAGCGTCAACACCCATATCTAAAAGAAACTCAGCTGATTCATGACTTCTAACGGTCCATGATGAAATTTTCATTCCTAGGTTGTGGACTTGATCAACTAAATCCTTTGTTACAAGACTATAGCTAGGATTAAAATAATCAGCATATGCCGAAAAATCCTGTAATGCTTGCTTGCTAGTATGTGCCTTGAAAGAGGTCAAAACACCCATAGGAACTTTAGGTAGCAGGTTATTCATTTTTTTAACAGATTCAAAATTAAATGATTGAATAATGATTTTTTCATTTTGTGGTTTATCAAGATTTCTTGTTTTTAATTCCTGGGCAATACTTTCTTCAATCCCTGGATAAAGTTCTGGTGCTTTTAATTCAATTAAAATGCCAATTTTCCCATGGTATCTATTTAATATTTCAGCAAATGTAGGGATTTTCTCTCCATGAAAGGAATCACCTTTCCAATTACCCGCGTCAAGAGCTCTTAGCTGTTGAAAGGTTAATTCACCAACTTTTCCAGTTCCATCTGTGGTTCTGTCTACTGTCGTATCGTGTATAAGGACTAATTCACCGTCCTTACTTCTTTGAACATCTATTTCAATATAATCTGCTTTCATCTCAACCGCTTTATCATATGCAGCAATTGTGTTTTCCGGTGCATACCCTGAAGCACCACGATGTGCTACATTATCAACCTTCTTAACATCTGCTTTTGTTTCCGCTGCAAATGTCTGATCCAATGGGCTAAAAAACAAAGTCATAGCTACACTTGCTCCAATAACGAGTTTTTTGTTCATTATCTCATCTCCTATCTAGAATATGAATACTACTTAATTCTAAATGATAGATATTTATTCTATATGTCGATCTATTTACATCTGCGTAATGTTTATGTGAAGGAAAATAGGATATTTACCTTATTTTCATTTACAAATTTTATTGACTTCGTTCTAGATCTAAATCAAATTCAAACCTACTAAAAAAAATTCAGGGTAAAAAACGTGGAATAAACTTGAATATTTACACTTTAAATGGAATTAAAGGATAGTTATGGAAGAGTTTGTAACACTCCTATTACACGAATGTCATAACGTTAATAAACTGTTAACTGATTGTCCTTTAACAGCATGGTTTTCATGTTAAGATAAAACACATTGATTGGCATCTAGTTAGTTAAGCAGGGAGGAAATAAAATGAAAAAGACAATTTTATCATTCATTACAGTTGCAACTCTATCTATAGGAATTTCAGCGAACGCTTCTGCTGAAGAAGTGAAAGTCCAAGATGGTGATACTCTGTGGGTTATTGCTAAACAAAAAAACGTTTCAGTAGAAGAAATTATAGAATGGAATAACTTATCCGGGGAAGCCATTAAACCAAAAGATATATTAAAACTTAAAGAAAATTATAAAGTTCTATCCGGTGACTCACTTTGGGATATCGCTCAAGATAATAATGTATCAATTAAAGAATTGAAAAAATGGAATGATATAGATAGCCACATCATTCATCCTGGAGATGAATTAGTTATTGAACAGAGTTCCAAAACAGAACTGAAATCAACAACACCTCAAAAAGAAGATCCAAAGGTTAAAGGGACATCAGTAAGTCAATCTGAAAAATCAGGAAAGAAAGCAGTAACTGTATCAGCTACTGCCTATACTGCAAACTGTGAAGGATGTTCCGGAACAACTAAAACAGGAATTGACTTAAAAGCAAACCCTGATAAAAAGGTAATTGCTGTTGATCCAACTGTTATACCCTTAGGATCTAAGGTTCACGTAGAAGGTTATGGAGAAGCCATTGCAGGAGATATCGGTGGTGGCATTAAAGGGAAAGAAATTGACATCTTTGTTCCTACCAAAAAACAAGCATTACAGTGGGGCAGACAGGAAGTTGAAGTGAAGATTTTAGAATAACTAGAAAAGCGCAAGAGCCCGTTTAGCGACGTATGAACTGGAGCACTCAGAATTTACTATTTTCCTATACTACAAGAATAGCCCTTAGTTCAGTGAACTAAGGGCTTCTTTTTACATTCAATTAAAACTCCTTTGAAGTAAATGGTAAGAAGTACTTTACACCTCGCTTATTAAAGGGAAAGATACGCATATCGGCAATCAAATGACTGGTGTAAGCTAATAAACATGTCAAAAAAGTACCATTAATATCTAGCGAACCTTCTAAATAATAAGCAATAACTCCAAAGTATCCAATTCCTAAGATGGAGTGAGTATAGCTTCGATGAGAAACAAAGGAGGCTATGATTATATATACCCCGAGCATTAATATCCATCTTTCATCTAATGCCAAACCTCCTGCAAGGACTCCTATACCAGTAATAGTAAGCATATGCCTTTGTTTAATAACGGATGCAACGACCATTATGGATATCCCAGCAAGAATCCCTAGCCATCGCTCTGTGCCTGATCCTTCAAGTACTGTGTAAAGAATCATCAATAATCCGATCACCTGAGCAATAGAACGAATAAAAGTATGTGAAATTGTTAGCTTATTGCTTAATTTCCCATCTATATCTAAATCAGGGATTAATCCTGACACTCCCCCCAATCCTACAAGTAATAACGTTGTCGTCGGATTAGCGTTAACAGACTGAGCAACGATAAACCCAGCTCCTGCTCCAATGGTTGCATGCGCTGTCCCATTCATAATTTCACCTATTTCTATCAAGTTTGCTACTAAAATAATAGTATACATGAAAAAGCGTAGAAATAAGGTACTTTTTCTAAAAGTCTCCTTGATATTTAAGACTTTGCCTCAATGAATGTTTTATTCGTACATAAAACTACTTCAATGGTTTAGCCCAACTCTTTTCGCTTATTAAGTAGTCGTTATATCCTTTTATATACAACAAACTTTTAGAAAAGAGACTTATTTAAAATTTCTATATTTCTGTAGTAGAATAAGGTATAAGTTTGTACGGAAGGAGAATAATTGTATGCTGCCTTTTACAGAACTAGTAGTCAACATAATTAAAAGCATACCAGCAGGAAAAGTAATGACTTATGGGCAAATTGCAGAATTGGCTGGAAGTCCTAGAGGTGCAAGACAGGTTGTACGAGTACTTCATTCAATGAGTTCTAAACATCGACTACCATGGCATCGAGTCATTAATGCTAAGGGGGAAATTGGTTTAAAAGATAGTGAAGCGATTTTTTCACAAAGGAAATTTCTTGAAGATGAAGGAATTATTTTTATGATAAATGGGGGTATCGATTTAGATAAATATCGATTTATTCCAAATATAGACGAGGAAAATTTAAAATAGATATTATTTTCCATTTCAACTTTCCACCTAAGTCTTTTATACTAAAAATCGAGTATAAAGTCCTTAAGATTTACACTCGATTCCTTAGGTGATTATTTATAAACCTTCTAATACTAAAGATTACTTATTGTTTAATTGTCTTTATTATTTTCATCATTAATATCATCAGCTTCTTCTATTATATCTTCTCGATCAGGAACCCCATCTTTTTCATCATCTTTGTTCATCGTATCATTTTCGTCAACACCTGGAACAGTATTATCACCGTCATTCTGATCTGTTGTGTTATTGTTATCATCTTCTATAACTTCTGGTGGAGCAGGATCTGGCTCTGTATTGTTACAGCCCGCTGTAATAACTGCTGCTACCATAATACTTGATATCATAAGTAACCATTTTTTACTCATCGTCATTCTCCTTCCTAAATTGTTAGTCACCTTTTATCATTTCCTGATAATAAGAAATTATGTAATAACACTGAAAAAACTTCTAACAGCTGTTAGAAGTTTGAATTGGATGTAACCCCGAAATTTATTATATTATCCATTTAATCTAAAGATTTATGCTTGCTTCTTTTCCCATTCAGTATACAATCCTGTTCCATTGCAAGAATGGCAATCAATAATTTCTCCTGCATAAGGATATGTTATGGCAGCAAAGCCTTTTCCATAACAAGTAGGACACTTACCATCTTGTTTCATTTTATCGATGTGTTTTTGTTTTTTTTGATGATACCATCTAGTTATACTTGTGAAAATTTTCACCTCTATCACCCTTTTTATGTTTACCTTCATTATATTCAGATGGAAGGGACGAGGTGAAAGAGATTATTTTTTTATAATTGACACCCATATTTCTGCTTGATGAGCCCAAAAGCGGGAATCTCTCGTACTTCCCAGTCTGGAGAATTATGTCTTTTGTCTTCTCTGCACTAATTCCCTCTTTAATTGTATTTTAAAGGAAACCTTAGGATATACTTTTATATTCTCACCTGTTTGTCTAATTTTGCATGGACTTACTATTTTCTGCATGTTTCAGACAGATACAGATTACTATGTCGTAAATTAATCTGCACCTCCACCATCAGAGTCAAAAGATCCACCATCATTATCTCCACCTGATCCAAATCCCCAGCCAGATCCGTCATCAGATCCTGATTTATTCTTTTTCTCAAAAGAGACCACTCTTAATGTATCATTTATAAAGTCAATTATTGCAACAGCATCTATATGAAAGAGAGAGCTTACTTCATCTGTGTTTTCATAAGGGAACTTCTGTTGAAATCTTTTAATAAATGACTTCCCAACACCTAAAATAATTGCACGCTGTGTCAATGTCATCAATCTAGCTTGATCATTTTGAAGAGAATACTCTCCGTTTTTAAGCTTTCTACGCCATCTGCGCACAGCTTCTCGTTTGATAGCTGTCTCGTTTGATAGCTGTCTCCTTTGATAAACGAACTTTTGGTTAATTGAATTTAATATAAATGATAGAAATACAATAAAAGTAGGCATTTACAACTGTTTCATTATGTATTTGAAAACCAGCGAAAAGACATGCCATTAGATAAAAAATGACTACCTTTTTCTTTTGATAATGTTTGCCTACATATATAATACTTCCATCCAATAGTACACTAACAAGAGTTATCGGAATCCATGATTTAGCATATACTATATACAAATAGATAATGAGTGTAAAATGAATGAGTAAAAGCGGTAAGATCATCCACTTCATCATTTTGTATTTTATAATTATTGTTCCTACTTGAAATTCTTTTTCGACATCTCAAGTCTTTAAAATTTGTAGTGAAACTAGTAACTTTACTTTTATGGGTGTTACTTATTTTCTTTCGCTTACGTTCTGATCTTGTAGGACCTGTAATTGACTCCAATTGGAAGAGGCGATTTCCATCAGTATTTTTCCTAAACAACCATTTCATTAAAAAATGATTAGCCCCCTCTACGTCCTTTATTTCCCCTTTGTACGTAAATAATAATGTCTCTTTGGGTACTGTTATATCAATCACGAAATCGATAACTTGTAGCTATTCTAGTCTTGTTCTCGCTCTATTTCCTTTTCAAATCCTGATAAGAAAATTCTCCTAAATCTATTTCCTCATGAGGGATATAGGCTTCAAAGAACTCTACCCCATCATGTCCTAGTAGCTCAATACTTCGTTCAGGATTAGAGAATTCCCCTTCAATGTTATAGGTAAAGACCTCTTCAATATACAAGTCACCATCCGTAAGAACTTGTGCTCGTACATCTACCTGATCTATTGTAAAGGAATTACCATTTGGACAACTAGTTAATACTATAAGGACGAATAAGAAAGCCATGTACTTGATATTCCTCATGCTTTATCTCCTAACTATATTTCTAAAAAACTCTTTGTACCCTTAGGGAGTAACTCGTTATAGACTACCGTAGTTCTAACATGTATGTCTCACTACTTAGGACCTATTACTTAATATACTACTAAAATTATCCTCATATATGAAAACTCTTTCATTAAACTATTGTAAATTCATTCTTATATCCTATAATAGAAGAAGGTCTTTTTTACCATTTTTATGTAGACTCTTTTCTAAAAGTATGTTGCTTTCACACCCGAAAAATCAGCTCTTGGATTTTCCCTATATAAATAGGACACTATTTAAACGAAAAGTGCACGATGATAAGCTTAAAACGTACAATATTCCCTTGTACGAAAACCAACAATCAGTGCAAAAACAAACATTTATTAAGAGAGTGAGAGTGAACGATTTGATAAGTAAGAAAAACAGGCTTATGCTTTTAATCACAGGTTTAGTAGTTCTATTAGCCTTTATTGTAAATATTTTAGGACGTTACTTTCATTTATTTGATCATTCCCATGGTCTTGATCATATGGTATCAGCTGTTCATATTGAGAAAAACTTTAGCTTTGCACTTAATATCCTTGTTATGTTTCCCCTTCTGTTACTAACAGGTAGTTATCTATTATATAGGTCAAATAAAAGCCATGTTTGGATACCCTATCTTTTAACATCTGCGCTTACCTTTGGTAGCATTGCAATTATATCAGGTGGTAGTGGTAGGGTAGAATTTCACTTTAGTATTTTTATGGTGGTTGCAGCACTGGGTTACTATCAAAATATTAAATTACTATCTTTAATGACATCTATATTTGCTGTGCAACATCTAATCGGATTTCTCTATTTCCCAGAAATCATCTTTGGTGTAAGTAGTTATTCGTTATTAATGTTGCTTTTACATGCTACTTTTCTTGTATTAACTTCAAGTGCAGTCAGTTGGCAAGTATATTCGAGTAAAAGAATTGAAATGGATCTACTACGAGAAAGAAATGAGCAACGAACTAAAATTATTGAGGAAATTGTAGATCGAATATCATTAACTTCCGCACAAATTGTAGATGTTTCACATTCATTATCTGAACGCTCAGAAACGACAGCAAATGCTAGTTCACATCTTGCTCGTTCAATAGCTCAGGTTGCTAGTGGCATTGAAACCCAACGAAGGACATTAGATAAAAATGTTGCGTTTATTACAGAAGTTACGTCTGGCATCCAAGGTATCAATCAAACAGCTCTAATAGCCTCCGACGAAGCTCATCAATCCGCACAGCAGGCGAATGATGGTAAGCAAATGATTGGCCATTTATTAGAACAAATAAATGATATTAATGGATTTGTTGATGATTCCTATACAAATATGGAGAGCCTTCACCACAGTACACAATCGATAGAGAATATGATTGATGTGATTTCATCTATATCTGAACAGACAAATCTATTAGCATTAAATGCATCTATTGAGGCAGCACGTGCCGGTGAGTATGGGAAGGGGTTCTCAGTTGTCGCCAACGAGGTAAGAAAATTAGCAGAGCGGTCATCAGAGTCAACCCAACTAATCGCAAAACTAATTAAGCTAAATTTGGAGAATACACGCAAATCTGTTGACTCTATCACAAAAGTAAAACAGTCAACTAAAGCTGGCTTCGACCTAATCCATAATTCTAATGCTGTATTTACACAAATCTATGACTTCTCTCAGACTGTAGCTGTTCAAATAACGGAGATATCGGCTCTTGCAGAAGAGTTAAAAGGTTCTTCAGAGCAAATAAATTCGTCCATGTTAGAAATGACTAAAGTAACTGATCAATCTGTAGAAAGTACAACACAGGTTAAACATACAACAGAAATACAACATCAATTGACAGAGGAAACCTTTAAGGTTGTTAGTGAATTAAGCAAGTTGACCTGTGAATTAGATGCTGTCATAAACAAATTAAAAGAATAGCTATAAGGCATGAATCTGTCGTTATTTGTAATCTATAGCAATATTATTACTTCTTTTGAAGGATTATGATGATAAATGCAGATAAATTTTTTTGAGGCATTAGCAGGAAAACGCCCACCTTTCCGGAAAAATAATATAGAGTCAAATCTTTAATTAAATTGATGGAAAGGGGTCGTTTACGTGAGAGAGGATATCACCCTACAACAAATCGTAGAAGGTATTCCAAAGTCGGTATTAAATGCATCCGATAAAGATTTGGAAGGCTTCCAGAAAATAATTGATGAAACGATGAAATTAAGGGAAGGACACAGGAACTTACAAAAGATGATTAAAAACTTTTCCACTTCCGGTATCCAACGTTCATAATGTAGCAGTAGAGGAGTCTTTAGGACTCTTTTTCTAGGCTCATTTCTAAAAGGTGTGACTTTTAAACACCTTTAATTAAATTCAATAGAATAAAATGTTTATATAAGTGAAAAGAACACAAAAATAGACAGTATCCTGAAAGTAATGCCATGTACAAAAATCAAAAGTCACAGTCCTTTTCTATTCATGCATTTCTCCAATTACTCCCCTAAGCCCTTTTTTGCATTCTCCATGCCTGTACCTTACACAAGCATCAGCACAGACATAAGATACAGTATCCTCATTAGTAAGGAGGTGAATTATATGGGCTATAATGGTGGAGGAAATGGCAGCAACTTCGCTTTAATTGTCGTGTTGTTTATCCTATTAATCATTGTTGGTGCATCTTTTTATAACTAATATCTTCTAGTACTCCTCTTTGTCCCCTACTGATATAAACGTAAAAACCTTAGCAATTGCTTAGTTATAGAGCAAATGCTAAGGTTTTTATTTATAATAAAGTAGTATTCAAGAAATATTGTATGTAGTACAAAAAAACGGTCAACCCTTTATGGGCTTGACCGCTTTTTTATCTTAGTTAGAACCAGTTTTTAACAACACTGCTTCTTCTTTACTATTTTCTTTAAGTTTTGCTGCTTTCTTCTTCATTGCGCTCGCAGACAGAAGAACAACTGCAACAACTACTATTTCAAAACCATATTTAATAAAGCCATTCTCGAAGAACCCTTTTAAGAACCCTTCTCCTACAATCATTTTCGATGCAGTCCATGCTAATATAGCAGCACCAATTGTTACAATAAATGGGTAACGGTCAATCCACTTAAGAATAAGTGTACTTCCCCACATAACAACTGGGACGGATATTAACAAACCAATAACAACAAGAAGCATGTTACCATGAGAGGCACCTGCAACAGCTAATACATTATCTAGCCCCATTAATGCATCAGCAATCATAACTGTACGAATTGCTGCCCAAAAATTATCCCCCGGTTTAACATCTCCGTGATCATTGTCATCAACTAGTAATTTATAAGCTATAATAACTAATAAAAGTCCACCTACTAAATGAAGCCCTGGAACATTTAATAACCAAACAACAGCTAATGTTGCTATAATTCTAATCACAATTGCACCCAAAGAACCATAAAGAATAACCTTCTTTTGTTGATGCTTCGGTAGGTTTCTAGCCGCAAGTCCGATTAGAATCGCATTGTCGCCAGCAAGAACTAAATCAATGACCACAATAGATAATAGTGATGTCAAAAAATCCATTATTTTTCCCTCCTTTGAATTACAATACTACTCTCAAACTCTATTGATCTTAAGATAGAAATGGGCACAAAAACAAAGAGACCTTTGCCATAGATAATGGCAAAGGTCTCGCTAAGCACTTGACGTGCCAACAAAGCCGATGAACTAGGTTCATGTATTGACGACTTTGTTTCAGGATTACCCTGACGCTACTCCCCTTTACGGTGGAAGTTATTATTTGTGTGCTACATCGTACATTAAGATAATATTATTATACTTTAATTTACAGGTATATGTCTATATCTTTTCTTATTTTCCACTTCGATGTGAATAAATATATGCTGATTATAAACGATATTCTTAGACTCATACTATTCAAAATGATGGTGATTATGACATAAATTCAATCCATATTCTATAAGCCAGTTAAAAAACATCCTACAAGTAAAATCCTGAATGTCACCTTACTTTTCAGGACTTATAACGTAAACGATTATTTTAATATCCTCACTTCTAAATTCAGCTTTTCACTTTCATCTAGTTATCAACATTTGGTCTCATACTACCTTATTTAGACATTGGTAATCGTAATGACATAACTGTCTGCTCACTTGAACTTTTCTTCAAAGACAAATCTCCACCTTGTGCTTTTGCTAAAAGGGAACTGAAAGGCAGCCCCAACCCTAAGCCTCTCTCAACATGCTTTTTATTTTCTCCACGATAAAACCGTTCAAACACAAGCGATTGTTCCTGTTCTGGAATACCATATCCATTATCTTTTACGTCCAGGGAGATTTGATGTCCATCTCTAAAAAGCTCTACTGTAATTTCTCCTATTTCCTTACCCTTAACGGCATGAAGACTATTATTTAATAAATTCACCAAAATCTGTTGGAGTCTTACATGGTCTGCCATGACAAAAAATTTGTCTTTATGAAGTGTTAATGTAAGATTTACATGCTGCAATTGGGTTTGATGGACGATCTCCCACTGATAGATAATTTCCTTAACGACACGGCCTATCTCCATTTTTTCAGTGTTTACATTTATAGATCCTGCGCTAAAGCTATTAAAATCCAGTAAATCTTCGACCATTTTCTGTAATTTTCTCGCCTCATTTAGTGACATCTGTAAAAATTCTTGTTTTTTATCTTCTGTTACAATATTATCCTTTACTGCTTGGATTAATGCACTAACAGATGTAATCGGTGTTTTTAGTTCATGCGTTACGCCAGCTAACAATTCTGTTCTAAGTGCCTCAAGTTGTTTTAGTCGGTTTGTCATTTCCTTAAACGAAATAACAAGTTCATGCAGTTCCTTTTCTTGTACATTCTCATTTAATTCAATCGCGTAATTACCTTTCATTAATTCTCCAGCTGCACTAGCAACCTGTTCAACCGGCTTTACTAATTTTCTTGTTAGGGAATAAATAACTAGCCAGCCTAATACAGCTAAACCAATAAGAAGTAACGCTAATAATTGATATTCTTCTGCATTTATATTTGTTATTCCAGTAATCGGTTGAATAATAATAACTGCGCCAACGATTTCCTCCTCAAAAATGATCGGGGAGCTAACTGCATATGCAATCCGAGATTGGTGTGAGTCTATTTTTTCAACAGTCAATTGAGATGGTAAATCCATCAGTTGAATTAGTTCGGTAAATTGTTCATCTTTTCTTGGGGCTGGTCCTCTTAAATCTGGTGTTAGTAATTGACCATCTTTCGTTTTTATATAGTAATTTAAAGGTTCTCGATTATTGAGGAGTTTCTCTCTATCTTCTAGGATAAATGGAAGTTGAGGACTGAACATAATCTCTCCGTTCTCATTGATTGCTCGATCTGAAAGCTCCTGTGCAAGTAACTTTGTTAATTCTAATTTGCTCTCAATTGTGTTATGTCTTATCCAAAGGATTGAAACAATTGCAATAATGATAAGTCCGATTACTAACGTTACTAAATATCGTTTCGTCCAATAATATAATAGAGGTGTTTTTGGTTTTTCCTTATTTAACATAGAATTGGTAACCCAGTCCCCTAAGTGTTTTAATTTCTCCATCTGATGTATCCCACCCACTCACTAATTTACGGATCCGTTTTATTGCGAGGTCAACAGCCCGGTCACTTCCTTCATAATCATAGCCCCACACATTCTCAATCAGCTGTTCTCTCGTAAATGTCTGATTTGGATGTTCTGCTAAAAACAAAAACAAAGCAAGATCTCTTGGAGTAAATTTTATCTCAATGCCATTCAGGAATACTTGATGAGCCAGAAAGTTAATTTTAAGCGGTCCATATAATTTCACTTTATCCGTTTTTTCTAGTTGGTGTGATCTTCTTAAGACTGCATTAACCCTTGCTAGAACCTCTTCAGCAATAAACGGCTTCGTTATATAATCATCTGCACCACCATCGAAACCCTGTATCTTTTGAAAGGTATCTGATAAAGCGGTAATCATGATAACCGGACAGGAATTTTTCTCACGGACTTTTTCTAATACCCCCCAACCATCTAACTTTGGCATCATGATATCTAATAAAATTAGTGCTGGCTTGACGGTCTCAGCCTTTTCTAAAGCCTCAAACCCATTATAAGCAAAATGTACTTCATACCCCTCTTTTTCAAGATAGGCACCCAAAACCATCGAAATTGCGATTTCATCTTCTACGACTAAAATTGATTTCATTTTATATAAAGCTCTTTTCTATAAGGTTGTTGGAATTAGACTATATATCGTTTAATATTAAGGAATTTTAAGTGAACAGATTAATTTTTAAGCAACAAGAGCACAAAGCTTGTCCATATCTGTAAAGTAATACCCTGTATTGCTCTTTTCTAAAAGATTGTAATCTAAGACTTATTTATTTCTCTTGATTATACTTAACTATACCCGAAACGACTATGACTACATACACCTAAAACCACAAGCTCCACTCTAATTAGAGTCGGAACATGTGGTTTACTTCTCGTTTACTATTTACGATTCATTTACTGACTGAACTTTTTCTTATGATTAGAAAATATTTTGAGACTGGATCTATTGTCTTAGTGCTTCTAACGGACTTAGATTTGCCGCTTTATTGGCTGGAAAAACACCAAAGGCAACTCCTATAACAATCGAGAAACTAACCGCAACCGTGACTGCCAGCCATGAAATGGAAACAGCCATGTCAAGTAGTGTCGATATCGTCTTAGCACTTCCAATACCAATTAGCACACCGAGAAGTCCACCAAGACCACTTAAGACAGTTGCTTCTATTAAAAATTGAATTAATATATCTTTCTTTTTTGCACCAATTGCTTTACGAATTCCGATTTCTCTCGTTCTTTCTGTGACAGATACTAACATAATATTCATAATACCAATTCCGCCGACAATCAGTGAGATACCAGCAATCCCTGCAAGCAAGAGGGTCATTGTATCTGTTACAGATGATAACGCATCAGAGATATCTGCTTGATTTCGTACATTATAGCTAGTTTCTTCTCCACTGAATTGATTGTATAGGAATCGTTCTATTTTAGCCATTCCAATTTCTACTGTATCTTCAGAATTCATTTTCACATCAACAGAATTAATAACAGTTTGACCTAGAAAACGCTGTGCTGTAGTAAAAGGTATTAGGGCCATATCATCGACAGAGCCTTGGAGTTCCTCGCCCTGCTCTTCGAGTACACCAACTACGTTATAGGTCGTACCATCTATTTTCACTTTATTGCCCACCGGACTAGTAAAACCAAATAACTCAGTCGCTACATTAGATCCTAATAAGACGACTTTATTACGGTTTTCTTGATCAATATTTAAAATAAATCGTCCCGAGCTTACTGTTGCCTCTTTGACATCTTCATATGATGGAGTTATACCGGTAATCGAGACACTGTCCATGCTTGTCGTACCATTATTAACTGTTCCACTACCCGACACTGTTGGCGACACAGCTTCTACCTCAGAATATTCTTCAAATCCCATGACCTCGTCAAAATCAACAACTTCATCACTAGTTGAATTCCCTTGAATAGTAACAGACACCATTGTTGTTCCTAATGATGATACATCTTCAGATACTGATTGTGATGCCCCCTGACCTAATGAAACTAGTGCAATTACAGCTGAAACTCCGATAATAATCCCTAGCATCGTTAGAAAAGCTCTCAGTTTATTCGTAACGATATTTTTCATCGCTATTTTTATTGCCTGACTTATTTTCAATGGATCAACGCCTCCTTTCTCTCCGATATTTTCCCATCCTGAATACGGATGACCCTTTTTGCTTGTTTAGCAATCTCTAAATCATGGGTTATTAAAATGATGGTATGACCTTGATTATTCAATTCTTTCATTAAACTCATCACTTCAATACCTGTTTTGCTATCTAAAGCTCCGGTTGGTTCATCTGCTAGTAAGATTGGTGGATTGCCAGCAAGAGCCCGGGCGATTGCCACACGCTGTTGCTGTCCTCCAGATAATTCAGTTGGTCGATGACCTGCACGTTCAGTTAGACCTACCTTTTCTAATGCACCCATCGCTACTTCTTTTCTACTGGTTGTATTCATTCCTCGATAAATAAGAGGAAGCTCGACATTTTCATAAGCGCTTTGTTTTGATAACAGATTAAATGATTGAAAGATAAAACCAATTTTCTGATTCCTCACATCTGCAAGTTGTTTTTGTTTAAGTGTTAAAACGTTTTTTCCATCTAATAAATATTCACCTGAGTCTGGAACATCTAAGCAGCCAATCATGTTCATTAGCGTTGATTTACCCGAGCCTGACGGACCAATAATTGCAATAAAATCTCCTTTATTGACTGTAAAACTCACATCATCTAACGCTTTAACGATTTCACCACCAAGGGTATAAACTTTACTAACATTTCGAATTTCAACTATTCGTTGTTCTTCAATCATTGACCCATTCCCCCTCTGTTTCCTCCTTGTCCCATGACACCTCCAGGCCTTTCTCCACCTGAGAATCCTTTCATCATATTTTCCATTCCACTTTCCGTATCATCGCTTGATTGGAGTGTAGGTAAAACAACTTCTTCCCCTTCACTTAAGCCACTGATAATTTCTGCTACTTCTTCATTTTGCAGACCAACTTCTACTGTTTTTTGTGTGCCTTGTGTTACTGAATTCGCTTCCCTATCTGTACCCTTTTTTTCTTGTTCGTCAGATGTGTTCGTTACTTCTGTCGTTTGAATACGAACATAATTTTGATCATTTTGTTTTTGAACAGCTTCAATTGGGACAGTCACGACATTTTCTTTGCTTTCTGTTGTTACCACTGCCTCAGCTGTCATCCCTACTTTAATGCCTGTTGGTTCATTTATCTTTACATTTACAGCATATTGAGCAACACTACTCCCCTCTGATTCGTTTGCTTCTTTTGATACACTAGTAACCGTCCCAGTGAAATCCGCATCGGGTAAAGCATTTACTTCAACATCTGCTACTTGTCCTACTTTAACTTTAGAAATATCAAGTTCATCAACATTTACTACCATTTGTAGATTACCGTAATCCGTTATTTCTATCATTTCTGTTTCCATTGATATCGTTTCTTCTGCTTCAACATTTAAGGTTGTGATTTCTCCTGAAAAGGGCGCTTCAATTGGTTCATGATCATCATCTTCAAATGTAATTAAATCATCACCTTCTTCTACTATATCTCCAACTTCTACTAATACCTCTTCAATAACGGCATTGTTTTCTTCGGTTGTTAACATTTCTTTATTTATTGTCGAAATGCTTCCAGTCCCACTGATTTTCACTTCAACATTCCCTACTTCAGCTACAGCAGTTTGTGTTTCCATAGGTTGTACAGTTGCTTCTTCCTTTTTACTTGTATATATTCCGTATGCTGTTGCTCCTCCACCAATTATGATGATAATCACGACGATACTTATAATCCACTTTTTCATTGTATTCTCCCTTTCCTATTTAAAATAGTAGTAAAATCTATTGATACAAGCTCTTAAAGACGCTCCTCCTTTCTTTCATTTTCGATTTATAATCTTATTTGGCTTTATATACGATTGCTGTTTACATTTCATAGATTAACCTTCGAATGTGTCAGGTAAATGTCAGGAATACTATTTTTTATATTTTTATAACATTAGTACTTTGTATGGAAAACAACAATCTTTCCGAAAACAGCCTATCATAATGAAAAAGACCCCCAAATGCTCGGAGTCTTGAATAGAATACTATTTTCCCGCCTATTATATGTGGAAGTTCGTTCTTGTTAATAACAATTTCAAAATATAGAAATACTAGTTTCGTGTTCTTAAAAATGTAAAAGATGATCCACTTTGATTTTGAAATGAATTAACCAGTAGGATTTTGTAACTTTTCCATCTCCATACATGCTAATATAAATGCACCTGCACCATGTAAATCGTTTTCGCTTCGTTCTCGACCCACATAATAATCATATACACCTATAGATGTTCCAATACAAATATCTTTGATAATAACTGAGTTAGGTCCTTCCTCTAGCTTATGTTTTACTAAACCTTGAAAGCCCTGTATCGCCACTTCAGCGAATTCAGTACCTACATAGTTTTTCCTAACAGCTTTAGCAATCGTATAAATAAATAAGCTTGATGCCGAGGACTCTAACCAGTTATCCTTTCGATCACCTTTATCAACTACTTGATACCATAGGCCAGTATATTCATCTTGGTATTTTGCTATAGCTACGACGATATCTTGAATAACACCTATCCACTCTATTCGTTTCGGATGATCCTCAGGTAATAATTCAATCATGTCGATGACCGCCAATCCATACCAACCCATAGCTCTGCCCCATATTTCAGGTGCTGTGTTTGTTGCCTTATTTACCCAAGGCATTTCACCCAATTCATCCCAACCATGAAAATAAAGTCCTGACTTTTCATCCTTTGTATGTTTTCTCATTAAAGCTTCCTGATGAATCACCATGTCAATTAATTCAGGCTCATTAAATTCTTTTGCATATTGGAGCGCGAATGGTCCACCCATATATAACCCATCTAACCACATTTGATAGGGATATTTATCTTTATGCCAAAAGCCACCTTCACTCGTTTTATTTAATGTCGTATACAAGCACCTTAGTTTGTTTGCAGCCTTTTTATACTTTTCATTCTCTTTATCTTTGATTAACGGAAAGAGCAATAAACCTGCTTGAATTGAATCTAGTTCATCTCTACTAAAATATAAATTACCATTTTCATCAATTAAATGATCTACATACTGTTTAGTGTATCGGAAATAGTCCTCATACTTTGTCATTTCATATACACTCATCATTCCACTTAGGAAAACCCCTTGATGATAATGCCATCTACTTGCTGGAGGTAGTTGGGCTGGAGTGAAATTCTCCATTATTGTTTTACATACTTTTTCAGCCCAATAAAGTGGTGTTTTCACTTTAATGTTTTCATTCATATAAGTTCCCCTCTCAAATTTAATATAGTCAATTAATCAGCGGATTGTAAGCGTAAACAATTAATCATTAGAGAGTTTCTCTCAACAATGTCTCCTACGTTTAAGATAACTGATTATGGATATAACATCTATAATCACCAAGTGAGTTTAGCTATCGTCCTATCCTTCATGGTGATTTCTGGCCAAATAGTGATCTAATGAATGCGATATAAGGAAATGATTATCCTTTTTCGGTTTAAAACGGACAAAGTTTGTTGGTGTTCATTACATGAGAATGCTATTCCTGTACGTTTCTATTCTGAAAAGTCAGTTAATATGATATGCTAGAAGAGAATTTCATGGAAGCAGCTAGTAGCAATATTTAAAGATTTATTTAGTAGTAGTTGGCTTCTACCTTTTTACCACCATATAGTTAATAGGGGGATTATAATGGATCATTTACTTTGGAAAGGTGAAGTACCATTTTCAAAACTGGAGGGAAATGATTTTTCTCCTTCCATTACTCCTTATCCAGCTGATCGACAAGATCAACATGGGGCAGTTATTATTTGTCCTGGTGGTGGTTATCAGCACCGTGCTAATCATGAGGGAGAACCTATAGCGAGGTGGCTCAATTCTCTCGGTATTTCTGCTTATGTATTAAACTACCGAGTTGCCCCCTTTAAGCATCCAGCTCCATTAGTCGATGTTCAACGAGCTATAAGATATGTACGATCTAATGCAGAAGACTGGAATCTTGATAAACATAAAATAGGCTTATTAGGTTTTTCAGCAGGTGGCCATCTTGCGTCTACCGCAGCAACTTATCATGATATGGGCGATTTAGATTCAAATGATAAAATAGAATGCGAATGTAGTAGACCTGACTTTTCTATCCTTTGTTATCCAGTTATATCGTTTGTTCGACATTATCATGAAGGATCGATCCTAAACTTACTTGGTGAAAATTCATCTGAGCAATTACGAGTCTCATTGTCTAGTGAACATCATGTATCTACGACTACACCCGCTACCTTTTTATGGCATACAGCTGATGATGCGTCTGTTCCTGTTGAAAATAGTCTTTTATATGCTCAAGCTTTAAGCAAACATGATGTACCTTACGAAATGCATATCTTTCCAAAAGGACGACATGGATTAGGTCTAGCTGAGGATGATCCATTCGTATCACAATGGACTATTCTTTGTGAGAACTGGCTTAGGAACCAAGGATTTTAGTTTTCTAAAAACATCTTAGTCCACATGCTTAGCGGATTCGAATATAGAGTAACAAATTAGAACCGAACCCGTTAAGCATAGATGACAGAGGTTATTTTTCTTTGCCATTTTTTCTTCATTAAAATGGCGAACCATCAGTATCGACAGTTCGCCCCTCCTATTATAGTTTCGGATTCCAACCTTTTAACACATTTTCAATCGTAAACAGATTTGCTTCTTCATCTGTTAACTGAGGTCTAGAAAGATTAACCCCTGGACCCTTATTTTGATACTCAAAAAATCTAGCATCTTTTGCACTGAAGCCTGACATATCAGTCCAACCTTCTTTATGAATATGGGCTCCTACCTCACTATTTTTAAAGACAACACTTGCAATTGCGTTTGGATCACCACCAGGATGCCACGGTCTACCCAAGTACACTGTTCCATCTGCAGCATCACTTTTTAAGCGACTATTGATAAAGAGAAAGCCATATGGATCGCTAATATTTGTACTAGCTGCTGTAATGTATCCATTATTTGAAGACGAACCTCTGTCAAGTGAGACGATATCACTATCATCAAATACAGCTCTTGCTCCCCCAAAGATAAAGTCTACATCACCTTCGATATAACATTGATAGAAGTATTGTGTTCCTGAATGAGCTAAAAGGGTATCCTGATTGCCGATGAAACGAACTTGATGAAACTCCATTCTTTCTCCACGTGTATAAGCGGCAACTGCTTGTGATCCACCTTCCACTTGGCTTTCATCAAAGGAATTCTCAATCGTCATATTCTCCACTTTCATATCATTGGCATAAAGGTAGACACTTGCACTTCCGCTTGTTCCATAAGTTCCACCTTCTGGCTTTTCCTTTTTTGCATAGTTATCATACGTCAGGATCGTTTTTTCAGTACTTTCCCCGCTTAATGTGATGAATGGTTTATTAGCAGGTACTTTTACTACTTCTTTATACACACCATTCTTTATATGAATTTCAACAGGGTCGGTGTTATTAGCCGGAATTGCATCAATCGCTGCTTGGACTGTTTGATAATCTCCTGTCCCATCTTGCTTAACAACTAGCTTAGTTTGAATGGCACTTAGTTCCTCAGTCGCGTCTTCCACTTGTACTACTTCTCCTTCAACTAGTTTTTTTCCATACTTGTCCACTACGTCATTAGCCAAGACTTTTACATAGACGTGATCTTCAAAATAGCCGGTTATTTTCGCTATCTCTAATAATTGTTTTGCGTAGCTACCTCCCCAAGAATACCCATCTCTACGTTCCTGCTCAATTTCTTGAATGGTTCGTTTTATGACCCCATCTCTACCAGAGAAAATTGGTTCATTTGTCTTCAAATCATAAAATCTGTACCAAGTAACGGCATCTTTATCCTCGACAAAGTACACGCCATTAGGGTCTCCACTTACATAACGGATCCCTTCTAATTTCACCTCATCAAACCAACTTAAAGCACCTTGTATTGCTACTTTTATCGCTTGAGTTTGATTTGTACGTGACATGAGGAATTTTACAATTCCAACAGATTCACTTCCTGAGATTGAAGGATGTTCGTAAGAACGAGCATGTTGTGCTTCATAAGTAACAGGATCATGTTGTGCACACCAGGCTGCAAGCTTACCATCGACCTTTATTTGAGATTTTAAGATATAGTCAATTCCTTTATCCATTGCCGCTTCTAACTTCTGTTTTTCCTCATCCTTTATCAAACTATTTTCAAAAGGGTATGCTTCATTCAGCAAGTCATCAAAAAGCTCTAACACATTGATCATTGCGTTATCATTAAAGGTTACATAGTTTGAATAATACACAGAGTCTTCTGGAGAATCCCCTCGCTGTGGATAGACCTGTGGCCATCCCCCTGTGTCATACTGCATGGTTAATAGAAACTCGATTCCTTTTAACACACTTTGTTTTAACTTTTCATCCTTTGTCTCACGATATACTTGAGTAATAAAACGGATTTGATTTATTGTTGCATTATTATCAATTGTCCCTAATTCTTCTCCATTAGGTCCAAATTGTTTGGAGCGTTTTTCTTGCCCATCCCATGGACGTTTATACTCCTCTTCCATACTCTTTGTCCAACCGCCATGGTCCATTTGCCAAGAAATGAGGTAGTCTGCTTGTTTTTTCATTTCATCAAGGTTGCCAGAGAACTCCGTTTCTATTTTCTCATTAAGTTTTCCATTTTGTAATTGATCCTGAAGTTCATATATGACGACAGTATCACCAAATTTATTTTCCCCAACTGCTGCTCGTGTTGGATACATATTTTTAAATGATGGATTTAATCCTTTAAAGCTACCAGTAGCAGCGTCTATTGCTAAAGCCTTTACATCAAATTCCTCAAAGTCTCCGTTTAGCATGACCGCCACTAAATTTGAAGAAATAGCTTGGGCACTTACCACATGGACTTGCTTTGATTGATGATCAACTTTAGTTGCTATTTTTTCTAAGATTGCGTCTGCTTCCTTATCTGCCAGTTGTTGATTCTTGTCAAAACCAGGTTTTCCTGTCATGTAACCATTTGAAACAACTGCTCCAACTGCATTTTCATTATTTGATTTTCCCTTGCCGTTACCAGGACGTAAATCTAAAACTTTAACGACTATTTCTGCGGCCTCTTTACGAGTAATGATTTCATTTGGATGAATATTTCCATCTTTATCTGGAGTAACATATCCCGCTTCCTTAGCCGTTTCTAAAACATAACTCCACCATTTGTCTTTCTGTACTTCCCATACGTTCGAATCAAGGTCAATCTGTTTATATATTTCTTCTTTATGATAACCCATTACTCTATTTATCTTTGCGAAAAACGCTACTTTTGTCATTTGTTCTTCTCCACTCGTTTGATTGGTCGACAAGATACCTTCCGTGTTTAACTTTTGCAAGGTAACACCATTAACCAATTCTTCCACTTTAACCTCTTTTAGCTCTACAGGTTTGGGACCGTCAGTATCTGAATCTTTCTTATTATGGATACGTAAATGGTCAATATTTGCCCCTCCGCTAGCACCTTTACCTGTTGCAACGATTACATTTTCACCAGCTTGAAGGGTAGCTTTCGTTGATGTTGTTTTCCATGATGTCCAATCCCCAGTACCGTTAAATTCTAGTTCTTCTTCAGCCACGATATCGTTCACTTTTATTTCGGATGGTCTATTTTCTGCCGCGCCATTTGCAAAACGAAATTCTACCGTATACTCCCCCGCTTCCGGTACATCGACAACTGCCCATGTAATCGTTCCTCCTGGAGCATTAGGTTTGTAATCGACGAACCCAGTTCCCGTGTAACCGGGGTGTTGAGTATCAATGATTGCGTCTGTAATGACAGCATCTTCTGCTTCATAGATGCTGTCAAATTCTTGTGTTGGCGCTTCCTTGCTCTCGTTGTAAGCCTTTACATTTTGAAGACCACTAAAACCAGACAGCACTAGCATAAACATAACCGTTATCACGAAACATCTTTGAAAATTACTCCATCCTTTTTTCAAATGCACTCGTCCCCTCAGTTGATTTTTCTTACAACTTTGATTATAAATAAAAGAACTCATATATAGATATAATCAGTTTTTGTTAGATAAGTATAAAGACTTAGGAAATAGTAAGAAAGGAGTGAAGTGAGTATGAAAAGGGCTAATGATTATTACTTTTATACTAGGTAAATCAATTCAATTTGATCGATAGTCATATATCCAATCGTTCTATATCAGTTTAGCGGTACTTGTAAAACCGTCGAACGCTGGGAAGCAGTTATATTTTTTACTTTTAAACGTATGATTACTTTTAATAGCTAATTTTAATTTATTTGCATGTTTAGTCTACCAGTAAAGGGTGATGTCCAATTGTGTAATAGCTTGAGAAATTTAACCTCCAATCTAAATAATTTAACTTATTCCCTTTTGCTGTCTGGTTATAAAACAATCCCTCCTAATTGGTCTAGAAAAGGTAGCAAGCCTAAATATCACTCACTATGGTTTATTACAAAAGGGTCTGGAGAAGTGACCTTAAACGACAAGAAGCATAAAATATCACCAGGGAAATTGATCGTATATACTCCAGATATGATTTGTGATAAAAAAGCAGGTCGAACAACATCTCTTGAATTTTATTTTGTACGCTTCTCATACGCATTAGCATTTGAAGAAAAAGAAAAGTGGCATTTCAAACAATCAGATGAAATAGCATTTCCACTACGTGGAGTCTATACAATAAATAATAACTCTGCAGTTGTTTCTATTTTAGAGGAATTAAATGCGCTATCAAAAAGAAGAGGAGTCACTGTGTCCTTCCAACAAAAATTGCTATTTCAAGAACTTCTTCTAACTTTTATAGAAGACTTTCACTCACAATCCATTTCTGGTGATAGCAAAACAGCGATTGAAGGGACAATCGACTATATGATCAATCACTACAAAAATTCAATTACATTGTCTGATTTAGCGAGTATAGCTGGATTGAGCACGAGTCACTATTCGAGATTATTCAAAAAATCAATTGGCCTTAGTCCAATTGATTACTTAACCCATTTACGGATTGATCGTGCAAAAGAACTGCTGGTTCTTTCCGATTTTCGAATTAAAGAAGTTAGCCAACATGTCGGGTATGTGGATGAATTGTATTTTAGTAGGATATTTAAACGGATTGTTGGAGTGTCCCCTTCCCAATTTTGTGATGATCAGAAATTAATTATGCGGCGATGATCGTAGGCTTAACAACCGTTTCACCAATGCCGACATTAAATTACAGCTTTGTACTTGTAACATCTGAAGAATACATATCCTAAATCGCATACGTAATAACCCCCTATTAATCAACATACCATAGGGGGTTATTGCTTTAACAGCTAGTTCCTTCATTATTTTATAAACCTAGACATTAAGTTTTGAACGTTGTGATTTACTCTGACTTCTACATAATTGATAATACGTATCTTTCCTCGTTAATAACTCTTGATGGTTACCCATTTCTACTATTCTACCTTTATTTAAGACTATGATTTTGTCAGCATGCTGGATTGTCGATAAACGGTGAGCAATAATAATCGTCGTTCGATTGTTCGAGATTTCCTTCAATGTTTTCTGGACTACCATCTCTGTTTCTGTATCTATGCTTGCCGTTGCTTCATCTAAAATTAATACATCTGGATCTGCTATAATTGCTCTTAAAAAGGAAAGAAGCTGATTCTGACCAGCTGATAATACTGTTCCTTGTTCACCAAGCATGGTCTGATATTGTTTTGGCAACGATCTAAAAAAGCAATCAATTCCAACTGACCTTGCCACATTAATGATCTCTTGATTACTAATCTCTAGGTTGTTTAGACGAATGTTATCAAAAACAGTTCCTGAGAACACATAACTGTCTTGTTGAATGATTCCGATGTGCTTTCTTAGGTTCGGCAAGTAAATATCTTTGATATCAACGCCATCAAGTGTGATCCTTCCCTTTTGAATATCATAAAATCTGTTTATTAATTGGATAATCGAGCTTTTCCCTGCACCTGTCTCTCCTACAATGCCTATCGTCTCTCCTGGTTTAATTGATAGGTTGATATTGTTAAGAACCCATTCTTCCTTTTTATAAGCAAATGATACATGATCAAAGACAATTTCACCACGAATTTCCTCGTTAAGTTTTTTCGGATGTTTCGGATTTAAAATCATTGGTTTTGTATCCAATGTTTCAAAGATTCTTTCAGCGGAAGCTAAGGCAGCTTGAATTTGATTAAATTGATCTGCCAGTCCGCGTAAAGGTTCAAAGAATTGCCTTACGTAATGAGTAAATGCATAGACAACACCAAAGGTAATTGCCCCATCCAGAACACTTCTTCCACCGTACCAAACGAGCAGTGCAAGTGATAGATTTCCGAATAAACCAATAGATGGATTGAATATTGAATTGAGTATCGTTTGACGCATTCCAGCATGGTAATGCTCTCCATTGAGTTCCTTGAACCGTTCTAATTGTTTTTCCTCCCGGGCAAATAATTGAATCATTGTCATACCTGAAAGATTTTCCGCCAGAAATGAGTTAAGTCTAGAAAGAATTAGCCTGATCTTCCTTTGTGCCCTTCTCATCACAGTTTTAAAGTAAAACGTAGTGAGGGTTACAAAAGGAATCATCAATAAACTGATCAATGTTAACTCTAGGCTCATACTCAGCATGATCATTATAATCCCTATGAGGATAAGGACATCTTTTACTAAATTAACAATAACTTGAGAGTATAATTGATTAAGTGCCTCGACATCATGGGTTATTCTCGTTACTAACCTACCGATCGGATGCTTTCCATAAAACGATATCGACATTTTGGAAAGGTGGTTAAATATCGTTTGCCTTATATCAAAGATAATCGA
Source organism: Metabacillus sp. GQ13 (assembly GCF_059758525.1). NCBI lineage: Bacteria > Bacillati > Bacillota > Bacilli > Caryophanales > Bacillaceae > Metabacillus > Metabacillus sp. GQ13. Next base: position 117,629 of record NZ_JCAXET010000009.1, on the reverse strand, counting down.
TTGACCTGTAAATTGAAGCGTATTATTTTGAAAGTAAAGGAGTAAAGATGAACCAATAATTAATGAGAAATATAATACCCCTAACAGAATAAGGCCTTGATAATCCTGACTACGAAACAATTCAACTTCACTGGAACTTAATTGAGTGACAGGATAGATCTGATCATCTATTGTTATCTCATTTATCTCTTTTTCTAGCTGGTAGTGCTCAGCGGCAGAGAGACCTGCATTCCAGCCATGTACTAGATAATGGGCGTCCTCTATAGGGACTATCGCAGCTTTCTCTATATTTATAGGCAAGCCACTAGTCGATTTAGGGTCTTCTATTCGAAAATATTCTTTCACCTGAAAGGAAGCTGTTTCTTTGTAACTTATCTCTTGTTGATTCATCTCCGCTTCCCATTCTTTAACACTTGATTCTTCAACTGAAATCATTGGTGAATAAATTCCGTTTATATAAGAATCTATGGCAACTTTTATAATATACGGTTGTGCTAGGCTTGCAATAACAATAAGTCCCGTTAACAAGATTGAAATAAGGATGTTCTTCCAATAGGGTTTGGCGAAAGCAAGCATCTTACTTAGCAACTGTCCATCACTTAGATTCACACTTTTTTTATTTATCTTGTTAGCTATTTTAGCTCCTCCTCTTTTTGATTCGAATCGTCCTCTCACTATAAGATGGGAGATTAGTGTTCTCTAAATCAATTTGATTTGACTGCTGCACGAACATTGTTTTATAGAGACCATTTTTTTTAAGTAAAGATTGATGTGTACCTTGTTCAGCCATCTTTCCCTCATCCAATACGATAATCTGATCTGCCATTTTAATAGTAGAAATGCGATGACTTATGATAATTGTCGTTCTACCTCTCATTTCTGTTTGTAGTGTGGTTAGGATTTCCTGTTCTGTTTTTGCATCGACAGCACTTAAACTATCGTCAAAAATCATAATTGGTGATTCTTTAATCATGGCACGAGCAATACTGACTCGTTGCCGTTGTCCTCCTGATAAAGACAGGCCCCGCTCCCCTAGAGTTGTTTTGAAGCTTTCTGGGAAATCGATGATATCATTGTAAACATGTGCTTGCTTCGAAGCTTTATAAATTTGGTTGTCCTCGTATTCGACTGGATCAAAGGCTATATTCTCTTTAATTGTTGTTGAAAATAAAAAGTTATTTTGTGGTACATACCCTATTGAGGTTCGCAGCTTTTTTAGTGGAAGGTTAAGAATATCAATATTATCAATGAATACAGTGTTTCTAGGCGGATTATATAGACGTAAAAGGAGATTGACAAAAGTAGATTTCCCACTTCCGATCTTTCCAACAATACCTAAGCTTTTTCCTTTGGGTATCGTTAAACTAATATGTTGTAATGCATGACGCTCACTACTATTATAGTGAAAGGACAAGTTCTCAATTCTTATCGTCCCTTCAATACCTTGAACCGGGATAACGTCTTTTTCATCCTTTATATCTGGTACTGTTGAAAGCACTTGACTTAGCCTTACATCAGCTGCAGCACCTTGTTGAAAAAGGTTAATCACTTTTCCTAAATTTTCAATTGGCGCCACTAAAAACGAAAGATATGTATTAAAAGCAACAAACTCACCAAGAGTGATCGTTCCTTTCATGACTAAAATCGAGCCAAACAGAATGGAAAGTAAATAACTGAGGCCAATAATACCTTGACTAAGTGAGGTGAATAAGGAATTGGAGCGGATTAGTTGCTTATTTGCTTGAACGTTATCATTATTTTCTTTTGTAAACTTCTTCATTTCTTCATTTTCTTGAACATATGTCTTAATAACTCTTATCCCTGTACAGAATTCTTGGACTCTACTTGTCAATGTACCAATTGCTTCTTGTACTTTACTAGAATGCATTCGTATATTTGAGCGGAATCGGTACGCTAAATACGTTAACCCAGGTAAAGGTATTAATACCAATAAGGTTAGTTGTAAGTTAATTGTACCCCCCATCATTACAATCGTAAGCGATAATAAAACGACTGCCTCAATTGTTTGAAAGACACCTTGCATACCTATTTGCCGAAGTATATTTACATCATTTACAGCGTGTGCCATTAAATTGCCAATCCGTTGTTGTTGATAATACTCAGCGGGCAACGTCTCCCAATGGGCAAACAACTTTGTTCGCAAATCCCTCTCTAGCATTCTAGATAAGCGAAAAATATAGATTCGACCTGATGAGCGAAAAACAAAAATACCCACACCTAAACCGATACACCAAGCTGCTAAACTCCAGAGGTCTTCAGGCCGAATCGTTAGGTGCTGGAGTCCATCTGTGAAGTCCTCTAATAAGAGGGGCACTCCTAATTGAAGGACAAGTGATATTGACAATAATAAAGTACCAAGCAGATAATTCCATTTATGTTGGAGAAAATGTGCACGAAATATAGGTCGTCTTTTCATTAAACCCCACCTTCTCACTTGCTGAATAGTGTTAAGATTACGCTTTCTTTATTAAATAAACAATGGATTTCCCTATCATGTTATATGGATTATCTTGCTCACAAGAAAAGCGCAAGGCGCCTGACTATCGGCTACAAGCATAAGACGAGCTAGCTGGAAGCATGTTCTTTAACCTTCTGGACAGAATGGCTTATGACCTGTGAAAACAGGGTTTAGTTTTCCCCTCGAGCCGATGGCGTCTGGAGCTAGACATCAAAGCTATATAAAAAGGACATATATTCTGGTGTACAAAAAAATACCGACATACCTGTCAGTATTTACTTCGTTTATCTCTATTTAATATATCGCTTGTATTGACAACTGGATCAAACCCTAACTCTTTCTGTGCTGTTTTGATGGACCATGGTTTGTCTGGATTATCAGAGACACCGTAATACGTTCCAAACTTAACAGTTGACTGAATGGCTAGATCAAAAAGCTGTACTGCATCTTTATGTGACAAAAGAGTATGTTGTAATCGGTCTTTCTCCTTTAAAGCCTTATATTCGTCTTCATGAACACTTCCAATTCGCAAATTTATAACAGATAATTGATCCTTATCATGTGCGAGAATATGACCAATATTTTCTGATGCTAGCTTGAGTACACCATAAAGACCTCGTGAAAATGGGTAATCATTCGTCGTTATCTCCCTCCCTAAACTTGATCTACCATCCTCTTCATAAAAATCGGTCGTATGATTACTGCTCGCATAAACAACCTTAGGAATTCCTAACACTTTAGCAGCATGTAAAATATAAAAGGAAGATGTAAAGTGAATTTCGGTCATTCTTTGAAATTGATCAATCGTTTCTAAATCATTCTTTGATTTGATTGTTAATAAATTGACCAGTGCATATGTGTCTTTAGGAATACTACTTATTAAAGACTCAAAGTTTGTGGCATCCACTTTTATATAATTTTTGGCATTATAGGAAGTTGAGACGTTTTTATCAAGTATGATGATTTCGTATTTATCAGATAATCCTTTAGCTAAGATTTGACCGATTGTTCCGCCTCCACCAATAATTGTGATTTTCTTCATGTCCTTCCTCCAATAAAAATGTGGCATAAACCATTTAGTTTATATCTTCCCGCTTTTAATAAAATCATACATAAATCATCCATCTAATAATAAATGTAAAAAGAGAGCCTGGAGTATCCCCAAGCTCTCTCTATCATAACTATAAGTATTTTGTTCATGCCCTGTCTCTTAAGAATAGTAACAACTACATCTTCAATGTCTTTATTTTTTTGCTCTAGCAACAGCTTTAATAGTAATCGATACGTTGTGCATTGTAATCTATTTGGACAACCGCCTCTGATTCAACGGCAATTTTATCCATAAACATAGCTGGTACAACAATTAGTAGATTACCATGATCCGCTACTGCAATAACAGCAATAGCATTCATCACCTGAAGCTATTGTTTGGCATCTTCTAATGGATCCACCGCAACAACAACATTTGGCCTACATCCATTTCGCCTTCCCCAACAACAACAGTATCCTAGAGAAAATAGTAAATTTCTATCTTATCTTGCATATAAAGTGGGTAAACTTATAGTATATACGCGCATCAATATGACATTTGTCATACTTTGGATATGACACCTATGTCTGCAAAAGTGTTTGAAATAAAATTATAATCTACTTATTATGAAAGGAAAGAATTTAAGTCATGACCACACATTCATCTCAAAAACATTTAAGAAAACAAGTTGCTCCTTTTGAAAAATCAAATCTAAAGGCTAGTATCCTTCAACTAGTTAATACAATAGGACCTTTTATTATTCTCTGGATTCTTGCTTATCAAAGTTTGGCAATTTCTTATTTTCTTACATTAGGAATTTCAGTCATTGCAGCAGGATTTCTAGTAAGAATTTTCATTATTTTTCATGATTGTTGTCACTACTCTTTCTTTAAAAATCGCAAGGCAAATAAAGTAATCGGTACAATAACAGGTGCATTAACCTTGTTCCCATACAGTCAATGGCAGCACGATCACGCGATTCACCATGCTACTAGCAGTAACTTGGATAAACGTGGGACTGGCGATATTTGGACACTAACAGTTGATGAATATTTGGCAGAAACACCAGTACGTAGACTTGCTTATCGAATCTATCGCAACCCATTTGTCATGTTTGGGCTAGGGCCTATCTATGTATTCTTAATTATGAATCGGTTTAACAAAAAGGGTGCTAAGAAAAAGGAACGCATAAATACCTATATAACTAATTTTTTAATTGTTGGGCTTGTTTTACTACTATGCGGGACACTTGGCGCAAAGGCATTTTTACTCATACAAGGACCGATCTTTTTAATCTCAGGTATTCTCGGTATTTGGTTATTTTATGTGCAACACACATTTGAGGATTCTTATTTTGAAGAAAATAAAGATTGGGACTTTGTGAAGGCAGCAGTGGAAGGAAGTTCTTTTTATAAGCTTCCAAAACTTTTGCAGTGGCTTACAGGAAATATTGGCTACCACCATGTCCATCACTTAAGTCCAAGAGTACCAAATTATAAACTAGAAGATGCACACAATCATACAGAGCCACTGCAACACGTTCCAACGATTACGTTAGCAACAAGTTTGAAATCCCTGCAATTCCGACTTTGGGATACAGAAAATAAGCGATTTGTCGGATTTAAATATTTATCTAAATTGTCTAAAAACTAATATAGTCATAAGGCTACTTTCTAAACAAAGAATTAGCCTTATGGTAAACTGTTAGCAGATATAAATAATGATTTTGTTACCTATTCGAAAACAATCATGAATAAAGAGGGTTCGATAATGAAAAAAGGGTTAATCAGTTACCAAAAAGGAAATGGTATCTCTCCATACATTTGGGCCTTTCTAAGCATTTTACCGTTTTATTTTATTTTCCAATCATCTTCAACCATAGAAATAATTGTCGGTATCATACTGACAATTTTATTTTTTATAACATTTCGGATTGCTTTTATAGCAAAAGGATGGCGTATTTACCTTTTTACTTGCATATTAATTGGGATTTCCTTTGCTTCAACATATCTTTTTAACTATTTTTATTTTTCCTTCTATATTGCCTATTTCAATGGAAATATAAAAGATCGAATTGCATTTATTACACTATACATTATTCATTTGGTGAGCGCGGCAGCATCTATTAATTTCAGCATCATCTTGCATGAGGATTTGCTAATACAGCAATTACCTTTTGTTATTATTAGCTGTATTAGTATCATTTTATTACCATTCAGTATTTATAACCGTAAAGAGCGCGGACAACTCCAAGTAAAACTCGAAGATGCTAACAAACGGATTTCAGAATTGGGTAAGATAGAAGAAAGACAGCGGATTGCCCGTGATCTTCATGATACGTTAGGCCAAAAGCTATCTATGATTGGGTTAAAGAGTGATTTGGCTAGAAAATTAATCTACAAAGATCCTGAGAAAGCTCGTAATGAAATGAAGGATGTACAACAAACAGCAAGAACTGCATTGAATGAAGTCCGGAAGATGGTCTCACAAATGCGAGGCATTCGACTAAAAGAGGAAATAATCCATGTAAAGCAAATACTTTCAGCAGCTCAGATTAACCTAGTATGTAATGAGGATTTCACCATAACTAACGTCCCTTTGTTAACAGAGAATATCCTAAGTATGTGTTTGAAAGAGGCTGTAAATAATGTTGTAAGACATAGTCAAGCCTCAACTTGTAATATCTCGATCAATCAATCACAAAATGCGATCGAGATTATCGTACAAGATGATGGAATTGGTTGTATAATAAATGATAACTTTACTAAAGGGAACGGCCTTTCAGGAATGAGAGAACGTCTAGAATTTGTTAACGGAAGCCTGGATATTATATCCCAGGGGGGAACAACGTTACTGATTAAGGTGCCCAATATTGTAAAGGCTACGGATAAGGAGGAGCTAGTGTGATTCGAATTGTCATTGCTGAAGATCAGCAAATGCTTTTGGGCGCCTTAGGTTCACTATTAAATTTAGAAGATGATATGGAAGTTGTCGGTAAGGCAAGTAATGGTGAGGAAGCTCTCACTCTTGTACAAGAGCAACAACCTGATGTTTGTATTATGGATATTGAAATGCCAGGTATGACAGGACTCGAAGCAGCAGAAAATCTAAAAAAGCAAGGCTGCAAAGTTATTATTCTTACCACATTCTCTCGATCTGGCTATTTTCAACGCGCATTAAAAGCAGGTGTAAGTGGATATTTATTAAAGGATAGTCCCAGCGAGGAATTAGCTAGTTCGATCCGTAACATCATGTCAGGTAGACGTATCTATGCTCCAGAATTAATGGATGATGTTTACAGTGAAGAAAACCCATTAACTGAACGAGAAAAAGAAGTATTAGGTCTAGTAGCTGATGGAAAAAACACTAAAGAAATCGCCGATGAACTTAGCATCAAAACTGGTACAGTCAGAAATTATATCTCAACTATTTTAGAGAAACTTGACGTGAAAAACCGTATAGAAGCTATTACTCACTCCAAAGAAAAAGGTTGGTTTAAATAGACTCCTATATCTCTAGAAATAGCTATCTAGTATCAAGCGAATTTAGATGAAACCTTTTATAAACTAAACACATAGAAAGGGAGATGATTTAGTATAATCAACTCCCTTTTTTGATACCACTTTTTATTCACATAGGCTGTTTTCGCAAGGATTGATGTTTTTCGTAATAAGTAAATCTTTACGAATTCAGCCTATCTTCGTGCTCTTTTCGTTAAATAACTCTGATATACCTTTGGAGATCGCTTTAATTTACATAATAAAAATCCAAAAGCCGATTTTTATTAGTACTATAGCAACAAACTTTTAGAAAAGAGCCTTCACATAAGATAAAGAATAATCAATCTATCCTCTACTTATTATGTATCAATTAGTTACTTGCCTTTTTTACTACTTTCACGTCGTACAGGCCACCTTCATAATTAAGCAGATACTCTGGTTTTGGTTGACCTAGCTTTGCTTTGTGTCCGGCAATATGTGCCTCGCTTTTTTCCCATTGCTTCCAATGTTGTTCAGATTCCCAACGAATTAAGACTAAGACCTCTTCCTCACCACGTCTTACCTTCTTTTCCATTATAGTTAAATCAACAAACCCTTCTTGTTCTTCTAGAATTCCTGGTTTCCCAAATCGATTTACAACAAGATTTGCATTGCCTTCAGTAACCGTCATTTTCCTCATTTGAACAAACATCGCTACATCTCCAATCATAAAATATCTTACCTTATTATAAATGATAATGATTTTCATTGTCTATGTTTTTAGCGAATTGGTTCTAATAATATAAAAATTGAGCCAAACATTTTTACTAATCTATTTAGATTGAATACTTTTTTAGTATTGAAAATCAAACTTCCTTGAATTTGGTAATTGTACCGTTATTTTCTCACCATCAATCTTCACATCTGGTGAATCGTACCAATTATCTTCACTTCTCCCCGGCTCTCCAAAAACAGTACTAACTAACCAATGAGTCCCAGGATCCATCCTTGTTTTGATTGTAGGTATTACTGTACGAGAGCTTATCAGGTTTGTATTTGAATGTGGATAAATGAATTCGGCTTTTCCACCACCATGAAGACTCTTGATTCCGCTTGCTCCCCATGAAAATCTACTCATGCATTCATTCTCTTTTTGAATGCTATCTATATTAGGTTGATGTCCATTGCTATCTTCAATCCCTAAGGCAAAACCACCATCGGCCGCATCAAGTAGTCTATTAGTTTTTATACAGTGTATTCGGACATGCCAAGGAGTTCCAGGTACAATCCAGGTTTTCACCTCAACATCATCCCACGGCTTCCATCTTGTATAGATATAGTCGTTGTTTATCTTATACTCCTCACATTGTCTTTTTACTCGATAAAGATTATCTCCTTCACTTAAGGCAAGCATTGAATCAAATGCACCTTGCGAAAGTCCCCACTCTGCTCTTGGTACACTAAAACCAAAAAAATTAGAGTAGACGAATTTTTCATATTTCGCAGACGTGTGAGTATGTTCGTTTGTTGTTTGATGGCCAGAGTTAAAAGCAAGAATATGTTCACGATCATTATCTCTACATATCACCAAATGTGACTCCTCTTGAATGATTTTGCTTTTGATCTCTGGCAATGGTGCTTCCTCTACCTGCCAAAATGGATGATCATCTTGTAAGGCGAGAGGTAAAAAGGTTTTCAATGCCCAATAAGGTGAGCCTGGGGAATTATAGTTTTCTGCCATGACTAGATTAGGATATCTATATCCGATCGTTAAAATTCCATCATCATTAAAAATTGGTTGTTTAAGCCACCAACGCAAATTCCTTAAAATAATTCCCTTCATGACACCTAAGGGAAAAGGATCAATTTCTGCGAAAACAGCAGCACTCCAAAAAGCTGACTGAGCAAATCGATACGAGAGACTTCTACCATAAGGTAATGAAGAGCCATCACTAGAAAACCATGTGATAAAATCCTTTGCAAAAACTTCTGCTCTCGTTTTATACAACTGTGAACGAATAGGGTCGTCCTTTTCCATCACTTTCGCATAAATGAGACCGTAATAATGGATGGCAAAGGGGACGTAATAATCACTGTGACCATCTATTCCATCTGAATACCAACCATTAGACAGATAAAATTGATCTATTCTATCGAGATTTTCGTCCATTTTTTGTTGATCATAGGGTAGACCGACATTTTTAAGCCCTAAATTGACAATTATCGGGAAAAAGAGCCAATTGCAATCCCAGACCTTGCATTGATTAATTTGATTTAGCCAGTTAGATAAATTTCGTTTCTCTAATTCATTAAGCGGCTCCCAGACTTTCTCAGGTATTAGTAACAACGCTAAACCAAACACGGCCATTTCAACCATTTTTTGATCAAAATCTCGAATATTCCCCCAATATTCCTCATGGTGAGGATCTGTACCATTTTTAATTCCTTGAAGATGCAATTCCCATATTTCATATTCTTCCTTATCTCCATCTTCCCCAGCTAGAAGAGGAACAAGCCCCCATAATACTCGTGAAAAACCTTCCATTTGGGCAATCAAACCACTATAGCCTGCACCTGTATTTCCTAATCGTAATCGTGCACACCCTCTGCTGTAAAAAGGTTTTAGAGGGTCGCAAATTTGTTTCAATATGTCACTGAGATCTTGTTTTGTTTTAAGTTCGTTAAGTGGTGACTGTAAGGTAAACAATTAGTAAGTTCACTCCTAATCTAAAAGAAATTTTTATTATTTTACTACTTTACCAAAATCGTATTTTATTTCCCTTTAAGATAGATAATCCTTCTACAAAAAAGTAATCGCCATATATAAGTGGGACATCAATATTTTTCCCTTCAGGATAATGACTTGTTCCATGTAAGATCAATCCGTCTTGTTTCGAATTCTCCCAATCACCATAGTTTTCATATAATGATTTGAGGATATTAACACCAGCATTTTTATAGATATTCTCTTCTGTTGGTGGTACATGTTGGGCAAGTAATAATAATCCACTTGCAGCTATTGCTCCTGCTGATGAATCTCGGTATTTCACTATATTTTCTGGCAGTCTAAAATCCCAATAAGGAACATCATCTGCCGGTAAATTAGCGATAAAATAATGGGAAACATTTTTTGCTGCTTGTAAATATTGATCCTCTTCTGTGTAGTGGAACAATAAAGTTAATCCATAAATGGCCCAGGCGGCACCTCTAGACCATGCAGAATCTGGAGAGAAACCTTGTCCTCCAATCGCTTCAATTCTTTCACCCGAAAAGGGATCAAATCGAACAATATGATGGACAGAACCATCTTTACGGATAAAGTTTTCCATTACGGTCTCACCATGTTTTTTTGCTATTGCACTAAATCTTGGATCTCCGGTTACTTCGGTTGCCCAAAATAAAAGCGGTAAATTCATTAAACAATCAATAATTGACCACCCTGAATTATCTTCTCCTTCGTTCCAAGGGTTCCAAGCACGAATATAGTTTCCAGCCGTGTTAAATCTGCCTGCAAGTAAATTTGCGATTAATAGCGCACGTCTTTTTGAATCTTGTTCACCTAAAATCCTAAATCTCGCTACACTTGTTAGTGTCCACATAAACCCCATATCATGGTCTAACTTATAATAATCTGTAATGACCTGGTCAAGTCTTTCTTCACATTGTTCAGCTAGTTGTTTTAATGACTCGTCCTTTGTATCACGATATACAAGCCATAATAAACCAGGCCAAAATCCGGCGGTCCACCAATGTGGTTCTTCCATTTGATACGTTCCATTGACACTTGCATGTGGAAAATTTGCACCGATCTTTTCACTCGTTCTCTTAATCTTTGTACGTACACTACTCCATGCTTCATCTACCCACTCCAAGTTGTTGTTAGACATAGATCTCACCTATTCTCATTTATTATTTAGCCCCTACATAGTCATTCTCATTAATCCTTCTCCTACATGTTCTTTATTTTGTTTACAAGCTTGTTAAACGTTTAAAAACATTTATGAAAAGAACCCCCATTTCATGTTTAATAATGGGGGTTCTTTTTCCTTTTAACGAATTAAACAACTAATTAATTCCATTTAAAATAAAACCGTATTTGTATGTTCTATTGGCAAACAGAGTGAATTCAGGGTGAGTTTTCTGCCCCCAGCTGTCGTCACCACCGACACCCATTTGCTTATAATTTATACGAAGTACGACTTTATCGCTTGTTGGTAGTTTGTAGCCGTAATCATGTTCCTCAAGCTCAGATGGTGAATATGGAAGTGCATTTACTTCTACGAGAGGTAGACCCGCTACTTTTAATCCAACACCAGCTTCATTTGTAATTGACATCCATCTAACGCCTGTTTTATTTCCACATTCTTGTGGTTTTAAATATGGCACATATTGACCTTGTACTGTTCCACTATATAAGCCGATTTTTGCTCCCATTGATCTATCCCAGTAACTTTCGTGTGGTCCCTTTCCATACCATGTAATCGTTTGAAAGGAATCATTCATTACAAGCATTACACCTATTTCTGGTATTTCAGAAAGATCTTCACCAGGTACAAGTTCTTGTTCAACTTTGATCTGACCATCACCTGTGATTGAGTAGTTCATTTTGCAAGTGGAAACATTGCTAGTTGGTAGTCTATATTCCACAGCGACTTCAACGGAATCATCAGAAATCGTATAATTGAAGGATTGTAGTTCACGATTTTCACCAGCATCCCGCCACGTAGCACTTCTTTCTTGTAGCTTATTACCTCTATCATTATCAGTCATCGCACGCCAAAAATTAGGTGTGGGTGCAGAACGAATTAATTCCATTTCCCCAATTTGATAGGAATCTAGATTACCGTTCTGTTTGTTAAATTTCACAACAAACCCTTCCCCTTTGATTGTTAATACCTGGTGGTTATTAGTTGTTTTCATTGTTGTAGGTATTTTAACTATTTCTTGTTGTTTTATGATTGAAATCGGCAACACAAATTGACCAAATGCGATCTCATGTCCCTTTTTTGCCCATTTGTTTTCATTTTTATTTTGCAAGCTAACTGTGAGCACATATTCATCCTTTGTTTCCGTCATATCTAATGAGTAATTAATAGGAACCTTTTGAGAATTCCCTGCTTCAATATCAAGTTCCACTGAACCTGATTTCACTATTTTTCCATTTTGGGTTACAGTCCATACGAACTGATATTCTTTTAGGTTCGTAAACAAGAATTTATTGGTTATCTCTATGATTCCTTTTTCCATATCTATCGCCAAAAACTCAACATTCTGATAGCATCTTTTCACTTCAAGGAGTTTAGGTGTTATCGACCCATCAGCAAAAATCAATCCATTTCCTGAGAAATTCCCATCATGTGGGGATTCCCCAAATGCACCACCATAAGCTAAATACTCAATCCCATCTGCTGTTTTGTGATCTAATGCTTGATCCTTCCAATCCCAGATAAATCCACCTTGAAGAATCGGATATTTATCAAATAACTCTGTATACTTATAGAAATTCCCACATGAATTTCCCATTGCATGACTATATTCACAAAGAATGTATGGTTTTTGTTTTCCATCATCATTTTTGCCATAACGTTCAACACCATCAGGGCTAATGTACATGGTACTCTCAATGTCTGATGCCGCCTCTGACTCTCGGTAATGAAAGATACCTTCATAATGAATAATTCTTGTTGGATCTTTTTCTTTTAAATAGTCATGCATTTTAATAAAGTTTTCGCCACCAAATGACTCATTTCCGAGTGACCAAATGATAACTGAAGGATGGTTTTTATCACGTTGAAACATAGAATTACAACGATCTAGAACGTTCTCTGTCCATTCCGACTTACCACCAGGGATGGCATCTCCTTCTTCACTTTGTCCATATCCCCATGACCCGTGTGTTTCAAGATTTGTTTCATCAATGACATACAATCCGTACTCATCACAAAGTTCATACCATAAAGGGTTATTAGGATAATGGGAAGTTCGAACAGCATTAATATTATGTTGTTTCATCAATTTGATATCATGTACCATATCGTCATAATCTACTGCTCTACCTTTGTCCGCTGCAAATTCATGCCGATTTACACCCTTGAATACAATTCTTTCTCCATTAATTTTCATAAGACCATCTTTTATTTCAAACGTTCGAAATCCTATTTTACTACTCTCAGTTTCTATAATCGTTCCATTTTCATCGATTAAACTGATTACTAGAGTGTACAAATTAGGATGCTCTGCACTCCATTTCAATGGGTTTTTAACGAATGCTTTTGTACTTATATTAATGGAATGACTATTATTTAGTTCCAAAGCATGTTCAAGTGGTTTATCTAAAACCTCTTGATTATTATTGTCATAGAGAATAGCCTGAAATGTGAGATTTTTCACTTCTACTTGATAATAGTTTGTTATATTTGCTTGAATTTTTAGATTAGCATGCTTATATTGGTCATCTAATTCTGTTATGACAAAGAAATCATCGATATGCACATTAGGTGTAGAATACAAATAAACATCTCTAAAGATACCACTCATTCGCCAAAAATCTTGATCTTCAAGCCAACTGGCATCACTCCAACGATATACTTCAACAGCTAATTTATTTTCTCCATCTATTAGGTATGGTGTTAAATCAAATTCTGCTGGAGTAAACGTGTCCTCACTATAACCAACAAATTGGCCATTTAGCCACACGTAAAAAGCTGATTCTACTCCTTGAAAGCTGATATAGATAGGGTTGTCTTTCCATGTTTCAGGTACTTTAATCATTTGAACATATTGACCAACAGGATTGTATTTTGTTGGTGCAAACGGTGGTTGAATATCTTCATTACCTTCCCATGGATAACGAACATTGGTGTACTGAGGGTAATCATACCCTTGAAGTTGCCAGTGAGCAGGAACTTTAATCGTTTCCCATAAGCTGCAATCATATTCACTTTCATAAAAGTTTGGAATTCTTTTACCTGGATTCTCTGCAAATGCAAATTTCCAATTACCATTCAATGAATGATAATATGCCGATGACGTCCGCTCTCCTTCCAATGCCTCTTCAACTGTTAGATACGGCATTAAAGTAGCATGAGCGTTTTTTCGATTTAATTGGAAAATTTCAGGATTATTATTCCACTCCGGGTATCCATTACTAGGAGGTGTATAGTTGAATTTTAATAAATCATTTTTTAACAAATTTATCCCTCGCTTTTTTAGTTTAGGCTCTGTTAAAATTGCAGGTTGATTTCCGTTCCAGACGTTGGCTTAAGCGGGCTGTCCGGGAGTCTCACGTCTTCCACTTCGATTAACATTGCGTAATAAATCAACCATAACCTTTAACGTTGTCTTATTTTATGTGGATTTCTATTCATTGATTGGTAGATTTACACCTTAAGAGATTCTCTTGTTAGCTTAGCGCTGTTTTTTTATCAATACTTTCAAAAGCTGGAAGAATAAAAAATGACCATTAAAAAATCTCTTTGTAAGCGTCTTCAAAGTAATGTTAATTTTTTTAGTAAAATTAGTCAAGTAAAACTTTGTACATTTTACTTCCGATACATTCTAAGAGGCGTTTAAATATAGATTAAATTATGTCTTATACTTTTAGAAACGATTAAATTCAGAGGATTTTTATAGAGAATTACGACCAGAAGGACCTTTTCTTTTGTAAGTAATGATATAAACAAGTAAAAATCTCATTAAAAAATTTGACTGTTTTACTTTAAGTAGCTAGCATAGAATGGACCAAGAGGAACTTTCTGTTTGACAAACCACACATTTGTGGCCTTTCACTTCATTCTTATGTAATTTCTGTGAAAATAAATTCAATTTCGACGAATAACAACAACTTTTAGAAAAGGGCGATAACTATTTACACTTAGTTATTGTACTTAAGAGGCGCAAACAGATAAGTTATGCTGACTTATCCGTTATTTAAACACGAACTTAAGAGGGGTAAAATTATGGCTACTATTAAAGATATTGCAGATAAGGTTGGAGTCTCGATTGCAACCGTTTCAAGGGTTCTTAATTATGATTTAAGTTTATCAGTTGGAGATGATACAAAAAAAAGAATATTTGAAGTAGCAGAGGAACTTTCCTATCAAAAGAGGGCTCAAAAGAAAAAAGCTTCTTGGCGTGTTGCCTTTGTCAATTGGATAAATGAAGAAGAAGAACTTAATGATATCTATTACATGTCTATTCGCCATGGGGTAGAGTCACGCGCTGAAAAGAAAAAGATGGAGCTTTTGAAGTACCTTAGAGATGATTCCGATCAAATCGAAAGTGATATCGATGGCATTATTGCTGTTGGTCGGTTTAATGATGAACAAATAATTAAGCTGAAAAATCTATCTACCAATATTGTTTTTGTCGATTCAGATCCTGAGGACGATAAATGTGATGCTGTTTGCGTAAACTTTGAAAGAGTGACAAAACAAGTTCTCGACTATTTCATAAGGAAAGAACATAAAAAAATTGGATATATAGGTGGTTACGAAAATCTTAGAAATACAATTTCTCCGATACAGGAAATTCGTGAAAACTATTTTAGATCCTATATGAAGGAAAAGAAGTTGCTAGATGTGAGCTATATTTATATTAATAACTTCACCGTTAATGATGGGTATCAATTAATGAAGAAAGCAATAAAGGACCATAAGGAAGACCTCCCTACTGCATTTTACGTTGCAAGTGACCCGTTGGCAATAGGTTGCTTACGTGCACTTCATGAAGCGAATATTCAAGTTCCCGAAAGAGTTAGTATTATTGGAGTTAATGACATCAGTATTTCTAAATACATGTATCCGCCTCTAAGTTCAGTGAAAATCGAAACAGAAGTTATGGGTGAAACAGCTGTCGACCTTATGATAGAGCGACTTTCAGATGAACGAAGAGTTGCAAAAGTGGTCCACATTGCCACCAGATTAATGACTCGCGAAACGACTAAATAAGTTACGACTACTCCAAAGTTAAAGTAGGCAGTTTAACATTCAAAAAGCGTAAAGGAATGACATTCATCATTCCTTTACGCTTTTATTTATTTTCAGTCTATTAATGAATCACTACTATTTAAAATTGATCACCTTTTAAAAGCTTTTCATCTGATTTTGGTAATGTGATGATCTTACCGCCAATTTGGACGTGGATCGTGTCTTTAAAAATAGCTTTAACAATTCCTTTTAACGAAATAGTTGAATCAACTGCGATTGGATTTTTTGGTTCTGTCGTCATATAAATACACACCTTCCTAGCAAAATATTATGATTCATTAATAATTTGATAGTTTTTATGAGAAACTACGGTTAATTGTGTTTCAACCTGAAGTTTCTCAGCGTCGGTACTGCTAATTCTTACTATGACACTTTCATCTCTTACTTTACATACTTCCCCAATTATATCTAATTCGTTTCGAATAAAAAAGACTTTTTCTCCTTCTTTAGCTACTATTCCCTCTGGCATATCGACACTACACTCCATTTTAAGAAAGTCTGTTATCACAAAGATTATTCTTTTTTATAATAAGTACTTAAGTCTGTCATCTATCAAGTATTACATGTCACTTTTACTGTGTCAATAAAAATGAACTCTAGTTCAACTTTTGATTAATGTGGTATGATAATGGTGAGGTGATACGAAATGTCTGAGCAAGAAGAAGTCCATTTAGTTGGCAAATACCCCTCTTTGCCTAAACAGAAACGAGCTCTAGAAAAAAGACGTGCATTACTTCAAAGTGGGCGTGAATTATTTATTGAGAAAGGTTACGAGCAAACAAATGCAAAAGAGATTGCTGCTCATGCTGGTGTTGCGACAGGTACTTTTTATAGATATTTCACAGATAAACGACAACTGATGATGTCACTTTTGGACGATCAAGTCGAAAAGTTTCTTCCACCAATACCTAATTGGACAGAAATTGATCCAGAAACATTTTTTGCTACACGTTTGAAAGAACATTATACACAACTGGACAAGCTTGGCTTACATCGAGTTCTACCCGAAATGCTCTTTAAGGATTCACAATTTGCAGACGTTATTGCAGAGGCTAGGGAAAAAATACAAACTAGGATTTATTCTAGTTTGAAGCACGCCCATGAACAGGGATTGGTTTGGCAGGATCTTGACCTTGATACAGTTGCATGGTCAATTATGATGCTCTCAGAAAAAACACCTGAGAAGCTTAAGCAAAATAAGGAACAAGTTGACTATCAAGCACTATCAAAGGTGATTTGCCGATTAGTATTTCCTCCCAACGTTTTAGTACAATTAAAAAACAGGATAGAAAAAGATACTGGATGCTAAGAGAGGACTACAAGCTATTGAATACAAAACAGATAAATCTTAATGAACTGAAGAAAATAAAAGTTGAAATGACACGATTTATGATGGCATATAAATTTGCCCTAGATGAAGTGAATACGAAAATAAATATTTTAAAAGATGAATTTAATTATATTCATGATTATAACCCAATAGAACATGTAAAATCTCGAGTAAAGTCACCTGAAAGTATTTTGAAAAAGGTTCTTAAAAAGGGTAGTTCATTTGAATTCGCTTCGATAAAGGAAAATATTAGAGACATTGCAGGAGTAAGAATTACTGTATCCTTTATCTCAGATATATATAAATTAGCTGATATGCTTAAAACTCAGAAAGATATCACAGTTATCGATAGTAAGGACTACATTCTGCATCCAAAAAAAAATGGTTATCAAAGTTACCATATGATTTTGGAAATTCCGATCTTTATGTCGGATCGTGAAGAAAAGGTTTATGTAGAGGTCCAGATACGGACAATCGCCATGGACTTTTGGGCAAGTCTTGAACATAAGATATTTTATAAATACAATAAAGAAATTCCTGAAAATCTTTTAATTGAACTAAAAGAAGCAGCAACTGTCGCAAATGCTTTAGATGAAAAAATGGAACAACTAAATAGAGAAGTAACTGCATGTAAGGAAGACAACGCTGCCCAAGAAAAGGAAGAATTAATATTGAATAGTAACAAAGAACCATTCAACCTCCCGCTTACATTAATTGAATCCTTTCTTCAAAAAAAGGATGACTAAACTAGTATAGACCCAGTACTTTTACTAACCGCATAAAGGAAAAGATAGTAAGCTCAAACCTTACTATCTTTTTTAGTTTATCCAACACTTATTGTGTAAAATATGGAATTTGCAGAAAAATTATGTTATTTTAAGATCAAGAGATAGCCATAACTACTCATAACTTATAAACTGACTTCTAGAAGGATGTGGAACATATAGGCAGTCAACCTTATCAACATTCAATCCGTCTTATCCTATTTCTTTCTCTTATCATTTTGATACAAATACAAAGTTATCCTCTATTACTTATATGGGCACTTGTTACCCTTTTTATATACAACTTTAGCAATCATACAATGAAACAATTTATTCTCATTACTAGTTTATTCGGAATCGGTTTCTCACTTTACTTGTTTGCTACACATGGTGTAGACCTCGATCACTTTCCAAAGGAACTACAGGTTTTTATAGAACGTTCGTGTTTATTATTACTAGTCGCCGTTTTATCAGTATTTTCATTTCGTTGTAAACTCCCATTTATGCACTATTGGCAAAAACCTCAATGGAATAACGCTATATCTTTTCCATTTATTTGGTCTGGGTTTCACCATATAAAAACAAAGTACTTCTTATGCATAGCCCTAACAAGTAACATATTGATATTTCTTCCATTTATTATCGACAAAGGCTGGACCAATATTCAATCAATTTGGTTACTAGCAATTATCTTTTCGCTTACGAATGCTATCTTGGAGGAACTGATATGGAGAGGATATCTTTTGAGTCGCTTCTCGGAATTACTCGGAGAAAAGTGGGCAATCGTTTTGACAAGCCTAGGATTTGGATTGCAGCATTACTCCCTAGGTTTTCCATGGGGGATTTGTCTGGCCTTTTCCATTGGTGGCTTCTTTTATGCCGGAATTACAGTAAAAACAAAAAGCATATTTCCGGCATTAATATGGCATATTTCTCTAAATATCTTAATGGTTATTAGTGGATTAATAGAGTTTTAAGGTCTTTGTTTACTTCTAAAAGATAAGTAGAGCATCGTGTCTTTTTTGGAATGGAATATGTTTAATCTAAAAGGAGATCCCCCGGTAAGGAATCCCCCTTTGCTTGATCATTTCCTTTTAAAAAACGATGCTACTTCTTTTCA
This sequence comes from Metabacillus sp. GQ13, assembly GCF_059758525.1. Lineage (NCBI taxonomy): Bacteria > Bacillati > Bacillota > Bacilli > Caryophanales > Bacillaceae > Metabacillus > Metabacillus sp. GQ13. The sequence continues at coordinate 98,440 of NZ_JCAXET010000009.1, read as the reverse complement.
AGGTATTCTTCTAATTCCAACTTCAGTAACTCAAGACCTTCATGACTCAAAACAAACTTTCCCTGTCCCAAGGTCATGTTACGATCAGAAATGTTTCCTGTCATGATACACGAATTTTGAGGTTCGTACTTTTTTAAAATGATCCTGTTATCATCCGTATATATTTCAAGTGGTTCACCTAAATCTATTCCAAGTGATTTTCGTAACTCTTTTGGGATTACGATTCTACCTAATTGATCAACTTTTCTTACTATGCCGGTTGCCTTCATAGAAATTCTCCTTTACGGTTTTATACTCAACGTATTAACAAATAATATTGTTCGTTACACGGGATCGTTTCATGCCGGTATGTTTTCAAAGAAAACAATAATCGAAACTTATTCGTTTTAACATGAATTAGATAGATTCATAAGAGTAAGTTTCAACGTACTAATAACCTCATTATAGCATTTGACGAGTTAACAGTTAAACAGATAAGTATCATTCTCTTAAAGATGGGACATTATCTTCATTTAATACGTACCCTATACCCAATGCACCTAATCTCTAAACAAAGTAAAGTGAATATCTTCATTGGCTATAATGAATCTATAGACTTATATATAGTCACTATTTAATAGCTTCATCATTAATTTTAATATTCTCGTGGTATTTTTCGCGGTACCCTTTACCCCATTCATACATTGACTCAAGAATCGGCATTAATGTTATACCTTGTTCTGTTAAAGAATATTCTACCTTTGGTGGAACAACCGGATAAACTTCACGATGGACAATGAGATCCTCTTCAAGCTCTCGCAATTGGTTAACCATCATTCTTTGGGTAATCCCAGGAATTAACGCTTTCAATTCACTAAAGCGAAGTGTACCTACCTTCCCAAGATGCCACATAATTAACATTTTCCACTTTCCACCAATTATATTCAAGGTTAATTCCTTTTCACAATTAAATATTTTTTCATCAAAACGTCCCATTATAATCACCTCATCCTTATTTTAACCCATGGTATACTTTTAGGCACTATATGTTTTAAAAGTGCGTACTTTTCATTTCTTACAATTCATATACAATGAGAACTAGCACCAAATAACCGATTACATAGGAGGAGTTAGTTTTGAAATTACAATTAGCGTTAGATCTAGTAAATATCGAAGAGGCAAAACAAGTCGTTCAAGAAGTTCAGGACCATATCGATATTGTTGAGATCGGTACACCTGTTGTTATTAATGAGGGACTTAGAGCCGTAAGGGAAATAAAAGAGGCTTTCCCTGGATTAATTGTTTTAGCTGATTTAAAAGTAATGGATGCAGGTGGATACGAAGTGATGAAAGCGTCTGAAGCCGGAGCCGGGATAGTAACCGTACTTGGTGCAACAGATGATGCTACGATTATTGGGGCAGTTGAAGAAGGAAAGAAACAAGGATCAGAAATTCTTGTTGATATGATCAATGTAAAGGATATTGAACAACGCGCTAAAGAGGTTGATGCACTTGGAGTTGATTATATTTGCGTGCATACTGGTTATGATCTTCAAGCCGCAGGAGAAAATTCATTTGAGCAACTTCGAACGATTAAACGAGTTGTTAAACACGCAAAGACAGCCGTTGCTGGTGGAATTAAGTTAGAAACACTTCCAGAAGTGATTCAAGCCCAACCAGATTTAATTATTGTTGGTGGCGGAATAACTGGTCAAGATGATAAAAAAGCCGTTGCCGCTGAAATGCAAAAATTAGTAAAACAATCTGTCTTATCATAAAAGGTAAACTCTATGAAAATAAATGAGTATGTAAACATTGTCTTAGATGAATTAGATTCATCTACTAAACAAATATCAAATGAGGAAGCTGAAACATTTGTCCAAATGATTACGGCTTCTTCCAAAGTATTTGTTGCTGGAGCTGGGAGATCAGGTCTCATGGCTAAATCCTTTGCGATGAGAATGATGCACATGGGGATCGATTCCTATGTGGTAGGTGAAACCGTTACCCCTAATATTGGGCAAGAAGATTTACTAATTATTAGTTCTGGATCAGGTGAAACATCAAGTTTGGTTTCAATGGCCGAAAAGGCGAAAACACTTGAGGCAACAGTAGCTTTAGTTTCTATCTTTCCAGAATCAACCATCGGGAAGAAAGCCGACATAACAATTAAGCTTCCTGGTTCACCAAAAGACAAAGAAGCAAATCACTATAAAACGATACAGCCTATGGCTTCTCTATTTGAACAAACGCTATTAATTTTTTATGATGCCGTTATTTTAAGATATATGGAAAAGCAAGGGTTAGACTCAGGATCTATGTTTAGTAAGCATGCGAATCTCGAATAAACGCAAACTAGCTTCAAAACCTTTTCTAGTCGGTTTTGAAGCTAGTTTGATTTAATGATGCATTTATTTCACAATCTGTTTCAATTCCACAATTTGGCCTGGTTTGATCATTGCTAGAAGAGGCAAATTTTCTGGAACGACCTGACCTATTACATTGACTCGTTCATCTGCAGGTAGATCCCTTAAGGTAACCTGCACTTCGCCACGATACCTTCCATAAAGATCATTGTCCATAGTGATCGTCCCTATTGGTCGCCTTTCATTCCTTTTTTGCGGAACATTTCCTTCACTTCTAGTATCCATTAAACGCAGGACATCCCTAGAAAAATCAGGCCTAGTTCGGTATTCCCCCTCTTGCAAATTAGTAGTTTCGATATAAATAGGGAGAATTTTGTCCTCATCGTATTTAACTAATTGCTTTAGAAAATTCTCTCCGGGATCTGGGTCACCTATATACACATCGCTAATACCCAGTGAGTATAATTCAATCGCAGATATAAATGGATCTGCATCCCGATGTCGTTCTAATGTAGGTAGTCCCTCAAAAATTGGCCCTCGTTTCTCACCACGTCCTGGTATATAAGCATAGACTGGAATATTAAATCGTTTGAATAATGCGTTTTGTGCCATGAAAAAGTTTTTATCTAATCCTGTTTCACGTCTCGGGTAAAAATTATGCCATGCGATTAACTTTTCGTTATTTACTCCCTTAGACAATAATGAATCAAGATCTTGTTCTTGAATAATACTAGCATTTATCGCAAGTTGAAACTGCTTTGATAGTTTAATAATTACTTCATCATCAAAGAAATCATCTAATCGTAAACCTGCAACACCAAAGGAAGATAAATCTTCTAACTTTTCAATCCCTAAATGCTTCGGTGTCTTCAACGATACATCTGCATAGACTTCTATTCCAAGATCCCTTGAAAGTTCGAGTAATTTTTTCGCTCTATAAGCTAGATTACCCGTTTCTTCAGGAATATGAAGAGAGGTAAAAGCCTGTTTAACACCTAGTTTACTTGCTTCGATTATTCTGCTTTCTGCTTGAGCGTCATTTAAATAAAACGATATACCAATCAATCAAATTCACCAGCCATACCATCATTAAATCCAAATAAATAGGTAAAGATAAATCCTGCTATATACGCAATGAATAAACCTACTAAATACAAAACGATTTGTTGTGCATGAACTAGAAATGACAATGGTAGTCCAGAAACTCCAACAGCAATTGTTGCTATGTTAAAATAAGCCTGAAATGCACCACCGATTCCTGCTCCAAGACAGGCTGTTAAAAATGGTCTTCCGAGTGGCAAGGTAACACCGAATATTAATGGTTCACCAATACCAAGTATTCCAGAAGGAAGTGATCCACCTATTGCACGTTTTAGACGCGTCTTCTTTGTTTTTAAATAAATAGCAAATGCTGCACCTACTTGACCGGCACCACCCATTGCTAGTATCGGTAGGAGTGGATCGTCTCCAATTGTATTAATGAGTTCTAAGTGAACCGGTGTTAAACCTTGATGCAAACCTGTTACAACTAGGGGAAGGAAGGTTGCTCCTAAGACAAACCCTGCAACAATGCCGCCCATATCTAAAACAGCTAACAAACCTTTGGTAATCCCTTCAGAAATAAATCCTCCGATGGGCATAAATAAGATATAGGTAACTATACCAGTAATAAGTAAAGCTATTGTCGGAGTAAGAATAATATCAAGTGACTGTGGAACAAAACGACGGACACGTTTTTCAACAAGTGCTATGAAAATAGCAGCCATTAAAACTCCTATTAATCCACCACGACCAGGTACTAATTCTTCACCGAAAAGACTAATGCCTGCAACTGCTGGGTTTATGATCAAGATACCAGCAAGTCCTCCCAATGCTGGAGAACCTCCGAATTCCTTTGCCGCATTGATCCCAACTAAAATACCAAGGTATGCAAATAAACCTCCGCCTATCGTTGTTAAGATTAGGGCAATTTGTGACTCACCTGACATCCACCCAGCTTGAATAATTGCCTTTGTCACACCTGTTATTAACCCTGATGCAACCAGAGCAGGAATGAGGGGGATAAAGATACTAGCTATTCTGCGTAGTATCATCTTAAATGGAGTTGCATTTTTTTCCTTTAACTCTGATTTTTTTTGTGCTGCCCGTTCAGTTAGGTCTATTTCTGATGCTTCTACTAACTTACCAAACTCCTCTGTTACTTTATTTACTTTTCCTGGCCCTAAAATGATTTGTAACGTCTCCTGCTCAACAAGCCCAATTACACCATCTATTTTTTTGATTGCAACTTTGTTGACAAGTGATCCATCTTTTGGTGTAACACGTAACCTTGTCATACAATGAGTATAGGATGCAATATTATTGGGGCCACCGAGCTGTTCAATTATTTGTTTTGCTAGCTTTATATTTTCCACAGACATGTTAAATCCCCCTTATGTGAAAGCGTTATTATTTCTCTTCACAATAAAATTTTGGTTATTTGCTATTTTTTAAGAACTTTATTGCTTCCCGAGTCTTATCAATATAGTGCACGGTATCATCATATTGTTTAGCTGCCATACATAAAAACAAAATATCAATCATATACAACTGAGCTAGTCGAGAGGATGTTGCCGCACTCCTAAAAGGTGCTTCGTAAGAATAGGAGGTAAAGAGTTGAATATCCGCTAAGGCAGAAACTGTTGACTGTCCATACTTCGTTAAGCTGATTGTTTTTACATCACTTTCTTTTGCAAGCGAAAGAACCTTAGTAACCTCAGGTGTCTCTCCTGAAAAAGATATCCCAAACACAACATCATCTGGATCTGCGTTTGCTATTAAAGAAGCAACAAGATGTGCATCACTAAAAGCTGTCGACCCTTTATTAATTCGAAGAAACTTTTGCTGTGCATCCATGGCAATTATATGAGATGCGCCAATTCCAAAAAAATGGACATTCTTTGCTTTAAGTAAAGCTGTTACCGCACACTCTAGTTCTTCATAGTTGATAATCTCCGAAGTATCACTTAATCCTTGTATACTATTGCTTGTTGTTTTTTGGACAATTGATTGGATCGTTTCATTTGGTTCGATATCCCGATAACCTTGTTCAATCGGTTTAGTTAGCTCTCCAGCAACTCGTACCTTCAACTCTTGAAAGCCCTTCACCCCAATAGATTTACAGAGGCGAATGACAGCTGCACTACTGGCATTGGCATATGCTCCAAGTTCTCCAGCTGTACAGTTTACAATAACTTGGGGATGTTCTAATATATAATGAGCTATTTTACGCTCAGATTCTGGGAGGCTTGGCATTACATTTTTGATCATATTTAATCCACCAGTTGCCATTATCTTTCTCCTTTATACTTTACTAATTTCAATTGCTTTTCTAACATATCCATTGGACCTTTCGAGAAGTAATTTAGCTTCTTCATAATCCTTGTTTGCTTCTAGCATCACAATGGCTGTTTTCACTTCATTGCGTGCAGCTTCCAATGTTTCATTTGCCAATTCATAAGAAACATTTGTAATCTTACGAATGATGTTAATTGCACGATCCTTTAATTTATAGTTACTCACATTAACATCCACCATCAAATTCTCATACGCTTTACCAAGCTGGACCATGGATGTTGTTGAAATCATATTTAATATCATTTTATGTGCAGTAGCAGCTTTCAACCTTGTTGATCCTGTCAGTACTTCAGGTCCCACAATAACTTCAATGCTATGATCTGCCACTTCACTAATCGGCGCGTTTTCATTACAAGATAGTGCTACCGCTTTCGCCCCAATACTTCTCGCATAAGCTAGAGCACCGATCACATAGGGGGTACGTCCACTTGCAGCTATCCCAATAACTGTATCTTTGGAATTAAGGTCAATCTCTCTTAAATCCTGTTCTCCAAGTTCTTCTTTATCTTCCGCACCTTCAACTGCTTTTACAAATGCTTTCTCTCCTCCAGCCATAATACCTTGAACTAGGCTTGGATCTGTACTAAATGTTGGTGGACATTCAACTGCATCCAGAACACCAAGTCTACCACTAGTACCAGCTCCAATATAGATAAGGCGTCCCCCACTTTTGAGCGAATTAAAAGCAAAATTCACTGTCACTTCAATATCTGGAAGTACCTGTTGAACAGCTATAGCAACCTTTTGATCTTCTTCATTCATTATTCTTAATATCTCTGTCGTATCCGCTGTGTCTATATGCATGGTTCGGTCATTTCGTGACTCTGTTGTTAATAATGTCAATTTTTGATCCACTAGATTCGACCTCCAATAATCATGTTGTTTATTTCTACCTGTAGTATAATCCAACTGTTATATTATTTCAATAAAAATTTATTTTATTAAAATATAATTTCATATATAGAGAGAAACGTATATCAATCACTGTTTTAGAGGATGTAATGATAAATAGCCTTTGCTACACCAGCTTGACTATTTGATTCCGTAATTGCATTAGCAGCTTCCCTTACTAAACTAGGAGCATTAGCCATTGCTATACCTAACCCAGCAGTTTTAAGCATGTCCAAATCATTGTAATTATCTCCAATAGCAGCAACTTTTGATAACGGAATACCCAATTCATTGGTTAGCTTAATTAAAGATGAAGCTTTTGTAACACCAAATGGGGAGATTTCTAAATTAAAATAATCAAGACTACTTGATATCTCATAATCTTTTGAGTGCCTCTCTAGTTTCTTTGAAAATTCAAGTAAATTATCTTCTTCATGAAATACCGCTATTTTTGAAATTTTCGGTTGGGTTTCTGTTATATAGCTTGTTAAATCTGATACCAATTTAACGGAGCATTGTTCACGATACTTTTTACAATTAATCGGGTTTCCACCGGTCTTTTTTAAAGATAGAATATTCTTTTCTACCCATTGATTATTCCAACGGTTTTCTTCAGGAACTAGTAATGAATCTCCTTCATAAAAGTGAGCGTATACACCATATGCAAGGCAAAATTCTAGTAAAGTACTTACAGCTTTATTATCAAAACTACTCAACTGTTTCATTTCACCATGATTTGTTTGGATCACTGCTCCATTATAGGCAATGATTGGATCAGTTAATCCTATTGTTTCTGCTACCCACCTAGTAGATAAAGGTGATCTACCACTACAAATGACAACCTTCCCTCCACTTGCACAGTATTTTCGGATTGCTTCAATAGATTGATAATCAATTTCCTGTTCCTTGTTTAATAAGGTTCCGTCTAGATCTACTGCTAATAACGAATATTCCATTTAAGGTCACCTCTTATAACTTCTTTGACTTATTATTTTAATAATAATATACTATTAGTGAAATTTTATTTCAAACATTATTAATTATGCATGTTATTTAAAAAGTTTTTTGAGTAACTAAATTCGTATTGAAATATATTCTAATGTAAGAGTTTACCTATTAGATTGTACAAGGATAAATAAATAAGTTTAAGGTGTGATTATATGATAACAAGCCAAATAAAATCGAAACTATTAAATGTAGTTGGCCCTGAGAACTTTGATGATTCAAAGGCAGGCTGCCTTGTATATTCCTATGATGCAACACCCCAGTTCCAATCAATGCCAGATGGAGTCATTTCTCCACGTGATACAAAGGAGATTTCTGATATCGTTAAAATTTGTAATGAATATAACATCCCCATCGTACCTAGAGGATCTGGTACTAATCTGTGCGCAGGTACTTGTCCCACAGAGGGTGGACTTGTTCTCTTGTTTAACCAAATGAACAAGATTCTTGAAATTGATGAGGAGAATTTGACTGTAACTGTTCAACCTGGTGTGGTCACGTTAGATTTAATCAACGCAGTAGAAACAAAAGGTTTATTTTATCCTCCGGATCCTAGTTCAATGAAAATATCAACGATTGGAGGGAATATCAATGAAAATTCAGGTGGTTTACGTGGATTAAAATATGGGGTTACCAGAGATTATGTTATCGGTCTCGAAATCGTGCTTGCTAACGGTTCCATAATCAAAACAGGTGGAAAACTAGCAAAAGATGTAGCAGGATATGATTTAACAAGATTATTCGTAGGCTCAGAAGGAACATTAGGAATTGTGACAGAAGCAATCTTAAAATTGATACCTATACCTGAAACAAAGAAAACGATGTTAGCACTATATCAGGACATTGAAGCTGCCGCTCGCGCTGTATCAAAAATTATAGCCAATAAAATTATTCCCACTACACTTGAATTCTTAGACCAGCCTACACTCCAAGTTGTCGAGGATTTTGCAAAAATCGGATTGCCTACCGATGTCCAGGCTGTATTATTAATCGAACAAGATGGTACAAAAGAAGTTGTTGATCGTGATATAAAACGGATAACAGAGGTTTGTTCTACCGAAAATGCGATATCTGTTCAAGTAGCAGAAACAGAAGAACAGGCAATGGCTCTTCGTACAGCAAGACGTTCTGCCTTATCAGCGCTTGCTCGTTTAAAGCCAACAACGATTTTAGAAGATGCAACTGTTCCACGCTCCGAGATTGCAAAGATGGTACGTGCAATTAGTGATATTGCTAAAAAATACAACCTTGATATTTGCACATTTGGCCATGCTGGTGATGGAAATCTTCATCCTACATGTTTAACTGATTCACGAAACCTTGATGAGATCAAACGGGTAGAAATAGCTTTTACTGAGATATTTGAAAAAGCTGTCGAGCTCGGCGGTACGATAACTGGTGAACACGGTGTTGGCGTGATGAAAGCACCTTACCTTGAATTAAAGCTTGGAAAAGAAGGAATTGCAGCGATGAGAGGGATCAAGGATGCTTTTGATCCGAACAATATTATGAATCCTGGCAAAGTGTTCGCAAAAGAAACACGTAAACGGGTGGTGGTCACTCGATGACAAATATAAATGAACGTGAAACAATCCAACAACTTTTTAAAGATCGAATGGATGAAGACGAGCTTCTTAATTGTATGCGGTGTGGTTTTTGTTTACCTTCCTGTCCAACATATGTAGAATCCGGGTTTAAAGAATCTCACTCTCCTCGTGGTCGTATTGCCCTCATGAAGGGTGTCGTTGATGGTTTAATTGAACCCGACGAGGATGTTGAACGGTCATTAGAGCTTTGTTTAGGATGTCGAGCGTGTGAGCCAGTTTGCCCGTCTGGAGTCAATTACGGTCATTTGCTAGAAGAAGCTCGAGATATTATCAATCAAAATAAAAAGCATTCATTACCTGTTAGAGCTGTTAAAAAAGTCGTTTTTGAAGAGTTATTCCCTCATCAAAACCGCATGATAATGGCAACTGGTTTTCTCGGAATCTATCAACGGTCAGGTTTACAAACCTTCGCTCGGAAAACAGGCTTATTAAATCTTTTGCCAAATAACCTAGCAACAATGGAAAAAGTTCTACCAAAAGTACCAACAATGAAACAAATGAAAAACCGCCCTACACATCTTCATGCACAGGGGACACTGAAAAAACGAGTAGCCTTTTTCTCAGGCTGTTTGATGGATACGATGTTCTTATCCACCAATAATTCCACGATGAAACTATTACAATTAGCTGGTTGTGAAGTAGTTATACCAAACAATCAAGCATGTTGTGGGGCACTACACGGTCATAGCGGTGAAAAAAGTGGTGCAAAAGAATTAGCAAAACGGAACATTAAAGCATTTGAAGAGTTAGATATTGATTATATCATTACAAATGCTGGTGGTTGTGGTGCATTTTTAATTGATTATAACCATCTATTGAAAGATGATCCCGAATGGCAAGACCGTGCACAATCATTTGTTGATAAGCTGAAAGATGTTTCAGGTGTCTTAGTTGAACTAGAATTTCATAAACGCACTCTACACCTACCACCACAGGTAATTACCTATCAGGATTCTTGTCATTTACGAAATGTTATGCATACATCTCTTGAGCCACGGCTTCTCTTACAATCAATTGAGGGTATCGAGTTCCGAGAAATGAAGGATGCCGATCGATGTTGTGGTTCAGCAGGTATCTATAATATTGTCGAGTCTGAAATGTCGATGCAGATACTAGATCATAAAATGGAAGAGGCAAAAGCGACAACCGCAACAACCATTATTACAGCTAATCCTGGCTGTTTATTACAGATCAAGTTAGGAATAGAGCGCGAAGGTTTATCGGAAAGTGTTCGAGCAATTCATATCATTGATTTGTTAGTAGAGGCTGTTGAATATACTTTAGAAGGCCAATAGATCCAAGGATTTCCTATTAACCTGACCGATATTACTTAGTAATATCGCAACAAACTTTAAACAGCTTAATCAAATTACTAATTCCGTCACATTTTCACTAATAAATGGTTCAGATGTGTATTGACGTATTAATAAAAGTATTATAAAATGAGAACAATTAAATAATCGTATCTCCTAAAGGGGAGTAGCTTTAACAATAAAGTCGTCAATACAGAGTAATTCTACTCTCGGCTTTATTGGCAACAGAACGTTGTTAGCAAGACCTTTACTAAATGGTAAAGGTCTTTATTATTTTTGTCAAAAAACCTTTACCATATTGGTAAAGGTTTTTTTTAGCTCTTTTCTGATTATACGATTCAATTAATGAAAACTTGTTTCAAAAAAACAAACTTAGTAAGTACGCGAGATGAGAAATGGAGAGCTAAATACTTCTAGTAATTCTCATTACAATAAGCTTGATAATGACAAAGGAGTCCTAAAAATGAAGAAAGCAACTTTCAATGATTTAATGGAAAAAAATAAAGAAGAGATACTACAAGATAAAGAAAAATTAGAAAAAATTGAGAAACGAATCGATTTAAAATATAGTGCGAAAAAATAATAAAGTAGGAGGCTAAAAATGTTACTGAGAAAATATATGTCCCTTTTAGGAATAGGTTCAGCAATAATTGATCTGATACTACCAAAAGAAACATACCAACGTGGGGATGGCATTAACGGACACTTCTCTATTAAGGGTGGAACAATTGCACAACAAATCAACCGAATTGATTGTGACCTAGTCATGTTAGATCAAACGATTGGAAAAGAAAAGGTCATTGATTCAGCAACTATTTTATCTTCTAAACTCTTAAACTCAGAAGAATCTAACACTATATCTTTTACATTTATATTGCCGGATACGATACCAGTTTCTTCAGACACCATATCCTATCGTTTTAAAACAAGGCTAACCTTTAATGAGGGAGTGGAAAGTAAAGATCAGGATATCATCCAGGTCATTTAAAGAGGAGTTTTACAGTTAAGACTACTAAACTGTGTGAATTTAGGGTAATCTACTAGAGTAAATTACTTTAAGCTCTTTTCTAAAAGGTTGTTGCTATAGTACTTATAAAAATCGGCATTTGGATTTATATGATGTAAATTGAAGGATCTCTAGAGGGTTATCAGAGTAATTTAGGAAAAAGAGCACGAAGAAATTCTTAAAACGTGTACATTAGTACTTTTTACGGAAAACAACAACCTTTGCGAAAACAGCCTTACTTTAAGAAATGAATATACTATTAGACCTAAAAAGGGGTGATACGAATGTTGAATTTTTTCAAAAGATTTACATTCATCCTTAAATTTTGGAAATTTATCCCGTTCTTGAAAGACTTCTTTCTTACACAAGAAGTGGAGCTGCATAAAAAGGCGATTGGAGTATTATTGATCCTTGGATATGCCTTTTTCCCATTTGATATCATCCCCGACTTTCTATTTGTGTTAGGCTTTGTCGATGATATAGTCATTGCAACGTTTATTCTAGAAAGAATGATCAAAATAGCACCTGATTCCTTAAAGGATAAGTATAACCTAAACTAAACAAGGAAGCTGGCACTGTTTTTAGTAGCTAGCTTCCTTGTTTGGTCTTTACTACCCACCTTTCATCTTATTACTACATATAGGAGTCATCTCTCATCCAGCTAAGAAAATCTATCTATTGACGATTTTCTCCTTTCCTACACATTCAGCTCAGTACTTTTAAACAAACAAAAAACAGATTAGCACAATTACAATTGCTAACCTGTTTTGAAATATTGTTATTTCTCGATTGGTAACCACTTCAATACATCTTGAATTTTACGATCCCAATACTCCCAATCATGTACTCCAGGTCCAAAATCTGTCGTTAATGGATAGCTGGTTTTTTCACACTTTTCTTTAAACGTTAGATTACTTTCATATAAAAAGTCTTCTGTACCACAGCATTGATAAATAGCTGGTTTCGGCAGTTCTGTTGCTTTTTCACCTTGTTCTAGTAACCACATCAGATCGTTATCTGTGTTTTCAATGTCCTCATTTCCATAAATTAACTGAAAGACATTATTCAGATGATCCTCTTGTTTGATCCAGTTTGCCATATCAACAGCACCAGATAAAGTCGCAGCAGCTGCAAATTTTTCTGGGTGACGAAGTGCCCATTTTAATGCACCATATCCACCCATCGATAATCCTGCTACAAAGTTATCCTCTCGTTTCACCGATAGGGGAAAGAAGGATTGTGCGATCGCTGGTAATTCTTCTGTGAGAAACGTCCAATATCGATTACCATATTTCATATCTGTATAAAAACTTTGATGGACTTGAGGCATGACGACTGCAAGTCCAAGTGGAGCAACATACCGTTCAATCGATGTGCGTCGTGTCCAAATCGTATCATCATCACTAAAACCATGGAGAAGATATAACGTCTTATGTTTATTTCCCATTTGCTTATTCTCCATACCAATTTGTGAAGTTGTTTGCTGTGGCAAAATCACTGTCATAGATGTACTTAATGACAGAACCTCAGAATAAAATTGACATTGAATTAACGCCATATTAGTTTCCTCCTATAAATTCAGATGATCCTAGCGAATTCATCGATATGTAGATGAGCGGCCACCAAATGCGATCGTCCAATCTCTAGCTTGTTGCTTCTCCCCATACAAAATTCCCCACTGGTATTTACTCCTCTACACTCGACAAATGTTCATAACCTGATATTTCAAGCTATTTTTACATGTTTGAATTTACTATGCACTTTTTGTTATCGCTGTCATTTTTAAAAAACAAATAAAGTGAACGATAACTTTATACAATAAATATAATTCTGAACCTTTTAAGTGTCAATTGAAATTACTCTTGATGCTTGTTTCTTTAGAAAGATTTATTAACAATGTAACTAGTGCCCGCCAGTTAATCTATCAACTTTTTTGATAATCTATAATCTAACACCTGACAGCTTTCAGTCTGCAAAATTTAAAAAGTTCTAGGTAGAATAAAGACGTTCTTACTCTCTTTAATAGACAGGATAGTAGCAAAAGTGGCAAATAAAAAACACCCAGTTCACTTTGAACTAGGTGCTCTAACATAACTTTTTGCCATTTACTTAGTAAATGCTTCTGTTAATACAGGTACAATTTGTTTTTTACGTGAAACAACACCTTTAAGTGTAGCTTGGTTGTTGTCTAAAGATACATGGAAAGCTTGTTCAACTTTACTTGCTTCGTTACCAATTGCAACTGCAACTGAATCATTTGTAAGAATATCTGTTACAACAAATAAGAATAAATCTAATCCTTTATCAGCAATGACACTTGAAAGTGCTGCCTCAACCTCTGCTTTATGTACAAGCACATCGTTTGTATCAACAGCATTTACTTGAGCAATTTCCACTTTACTTGAGCCCATTTGAAATTCTTTCGCATCAAGAGAAATTAATTGTTGTACAGATTTATCACTTAAATCTGCTCCAGCCTTTAACATATCTAATCCGTAAACATCTGCATCAACCCCAGCAATAGCAGCTAACTCTTTTGCAGCGTCTATATCCTCTTGCGTACATGTTGGAGATTTGAATAATAATGAATCAGAAATGATAGCAGACAGCATTAATCCAGCAGTTTCCTTCTCGATTTGAACGCTGTTCTCCTTATACATTTTGTTAAGAATAGTAGCTGTACATCCAACTGGCTCTGCACGGTAATACAATGGGTCACTCGTTTCAAAGTTTGCAATCCGGTGATGATCGATTACTTCAAGGACACGAACTTCAGTAATATCATCGGCACTTTGTTGACGTTCATTATGATCAACTAAAATAACCTCTTTTGTCTCGCTAGCTACTTTTTCAACTAAACGTGGTGCTTCTTTTTTAAAATAGTCTAAGGCAAATTGTGTTTCACCACTTACCTCTCCTAAACGTATTGGTTCTGCATTTTGACCAATTTTATTTTTTAATTCAGCATAGGCAATTGCAGAACAGATTGTATCTGTATCGGGATTTTTATGACCAAAAATAAGTACTTTCTCCATAATTAGCTCCTTTTCACAATAAAATATACCTTATTTTATCATAGTTTCACCTTAGACAATATCCTTCAAATATGAATTTATCAAAAAAACTTTAAAATCTGATAGGATTACTTGGCTTAAGGGATTCTCAATGTTTATATTTTCTAATAAATGCAGCCGATATCTATGCTTGTACAATTTAAAAAACCACTCATATATAAGTGGCTTTTGCATCTGGTACATTTTACGCTTTAGCAAAGTGTATGGTGACCCATTCATTTGTTTGTGCCTTTTCCTCGATTGAAAATCCACCTGCTTGAAAAACTTCAATTAATGGGTCAATATGCCATTCTACTAAACCTGAAATGATAAAATGGTTGCTGTTGTTTAATAGCTCATGTTTTTTCAAAATACTCATTGTTTCGTTAGCACCGATATTGATCAAAATCAAATCATAATTTTCATCAATTGTATAATCTCCAGTAATTAAGTCAGCTTGTACAACCTCAAGTTTATTTGTGAGATTATTTAATTTTGCATTATGGTATAGTTCTCTTGCAACATCTTCATAATCCACTGCAATAACGTTATCAGCACCCTTTAGTGATGCAGCAATTGTTAACATTCCAGAACCCGTTCCTAAGTCGAGAACACTTTGTCCAGATAAATCCTTTTCAATAATCATTCGTAAACAGCCTTGTGTTGTATCATGAAGACCTGTACCAAATGCGGCTAGTGGATCAAACTTGAGCACATTTTTATCCACATACTGTGCTTTAAAATCAGGATATGCGATGACCCAGCCATTTCCTAAATCGATATCTTCAAATTTATATGATTGCTCCCAATTCACTTCAGCCTTTGAGATATATTGAATCTCATCCCTGCTAATTGATAATGTTTCTTCTAGTAGTGAAAAGTATGCCTCGGGTAAGTTCTCTACTTCAAGATCACTAGAGTAAATTTTCAAATCTATTTGCTGATCTGCTTTTTCTTCGTATCCATATCCATTTTGGACTTTGATAATTTCAATTGGTGATTCATAATACAAGTTATAAATCCCTGCAACATTTAGCTTGTCCGTGTATTCATCAATATTTTTATACGGTATATTAAGTGTGAATTCATGTAGCATGTAGTTATTCCTCTCTTAGTTGAGCGATTTTTATATATTGCAGAAGATCAATCTATATGTATCCGTACATAAGCAATAACATGTAAATATAGCGGCTATTAAATTAAACTAGCACGATATACACGATTTATCCCTTCACAGTTTAATATATATTGGGACTAGAAAGCAAATTGGTTTGGCATGAATCATTCATACAGCTATTCCGCTAACTTCTTCTATAGAATAGGTGATTGTTATTTTCATACAAAGTCATTGTTAGTAAAAGCAGCCTTAGAAAAAGCCAAAGACCTAGCAATCTGCCAAGTCCTTCGTTTCTTTTTACTCAACGGTCACATCTCTCCAACATAACCGCTATCTAAAAACTCCTTGACCACTGAATGCCCTAGTAACCATTTCTCCGGTGACTGCTACTTTTTTTAAATGAATGACTCCCTTACTCGAGTATATTCTCAATTTCTACGATAACGTCGCTCGTTAGTGTTACCCCAACACCCTTGACATTTTCAATGATTTGCTGTGGTTTTGTTGCTCCTACTAATGTACTCGCAACTCCTGGCTGACGTAGAATCCATGCAATTGCTAATTGAGCTAAACTAATTGAATGGTTATTGGCAATTCCAGCTAATTTTTCTACCTTTACAAGTGTTTCATCATTTAGAAATTGATTCATAAACATATTAGAATTAGGGTCTGTCGCTCGACTTCCCTCTGGTAGACGATTACTTAAACTATATTTACCTGTTAACACGCCTTGTGCTAGTGGAGAGAAAACAATTTGACTAATACCATGCTGCTCACTTACTGGTAGGACTTCGCTTTCTATATTGCGGTGAAACATATTATAGTTTGATTGATTAACAATAATCCGGTCTAATAGATACTTATCAGCTGTCCCAACAGCCTCTTGTATTTGTTGTGCTGTCCATTCACTAACGCCAGCATACAAAACTTTCCCTTGGCGAATCATATCATCTATCGTTCTTAATGTTTCATCAACTGGTGTTTCCTTATCATAACGATGACAGTAATAGATATCTATATAATCCATATTTAAACGCTTTAAACTAGCATGAAGCTGTTCAAAAATATGTTTTCTTGAAAGACCTTGATCATTTGGACCATCCCCCATTTGTCCAAACACCTTTGTTGCCAATACATACGACTCACGGTCATATTTGCTAAGTGCCTCACCAACAACCTTTTCTGATTCTCCTCTAGCATATACATTTGCTGTATCGAATGAGTTAATCCCTAAATCATAAGCGGTTTCAATTGTTTTGATCGCTATTTCCTTTTCAGTTGATCCACCAAAAGTGAGCCAACTTCCTAAGCTTACCTCACTAACTTTTAACCCTGATCTTCCTACACGTCTGTATTTCATGCTCCCATCTCCTTTTTCTATTTATACTTAATAAATTCCCTTATTTTTTTCAAACTGTTATTCACTTGTGAATTATAAGTTGTTTGAAAAGTGTATACAAGTACTGAAATATTATTGATATAATAAAAACTATGGTAGTTACTATAAAATATATAGCAGCTATAAAGGAGGATATAATGGAAAAATTGGATGAACTACAGATAGAATGCTCAATTGAAAAATCATTAGATATTATAGGTGGCAAATGGTCTTTTCTAGTGATTAAAGAACTTTTTGACGGAACAAGACGCTTTAGTGAATTGCAACGCTCCATTCCAAAAGTAAGCCCAAGAGCGTTAACAGACACACTCCGTCATTTAGAAAATCATGATGTGTTAACACGAGAAACTTTTGCGACTGTTCCAGTTACAGTTGAATATACCTTAACTGAAAAGGGACACTCTCTTAATAAATTGCTAAAGGAAATGAAAATGTGGGGTGCGAAGTGGGGATAAGTTAGGACTTGTTATGAAATCACCTACATACTAATTTTGTAAAAGAAAAGGACCAATTAGGACCTTTTCTTTTATTCATTTTTAGCACAATAAACGTTTGAATCATCTAATCCACTGCCTCATCATCTAAAAAGCGGGATGCTTTATTCCCCAAAATCCCATTGTGGATTCCACACCACTTCCCACAAATGTCCATCTGGGTCTTGAAAGTGACCAGAGTATCCTCCCCAAAATGTTTCATGTGCAGGGTCATTTATAGTAGCTCCCGCCTGTTTTGCAAGATTCATAACTTGATCCACTTCTTCTTTACTATGTACATTATGACCGAGAGTAAATTCGGTTGGGCTTGACCCTGTCAAAGGTACCTTTGTTTCATGGGCAAGATCTTTTCGATTCCAAATTGCTAGCTTTACCCCTGCTTGTAAGTCAAAAAATGCTACGGCGCCGTGCTCAAATTCTTTGCCAACTATCCCTTGTGTCGGTAGACCTAGTCCGTCACGGTAAAAGTCCAACGACCTTTCCAAATCATCTACACCTAGCGTAATAACGGTAATTCGTGGTTTCATTTTTTACCTCCTTATTCATTTGCTTGATGATTCATAAAAGTTGTTTCTTACTGATCCTTAGACACTTTCCCTTTAATGGTATCAACATTTCAAAAGCAACCAAATTATAAATTAGCTCCTTTATTGATATTCTAGTTGCGAACAAAATCAATAACAAGTAAAAAGCGGTAAGATACTAGAAACCACCTCTCCCCACCCATTAGCATTGATTGTAATAATCAATCCTTTGGTCTAGTCTCTTTAAACTTTCCAATGCCCGTTTTTCACTTAGCGTACGGGTGTGATGGAATCCCCCTTCTTCTTCATCTTTTTCATCTGCCCACTTTATCACATCCTGTAGAGGTGTCCGAATGATCGTTCCCCCTGGTAAAAAAGAATCGGTATGGAATAAAATAGCTAATGCAATTTCTTTCGCTTTGACGGGATTTTCCCCAAGGCGAATTAATAATTTATGAGCTCGTTCCGCTCCTTTGACAGCATGAATATCATTCTGTTTATACAAATCATAGTCCCACTTCCCATCCTTATACCAGGTATAATGGCCAATATCATGAAGAAAACCTGCCTTTGCAGCACTATCAACGTCCAATCCCTTTTCATTCGCAAAACGAAAAGAATGATAAGAAACAGCAATAGCATGAGACAAACCAGAACGGGTTACATATTTCCGAGCAATATGATGGTTGAAAATATCAACCATTTTAACATCACGCATAAAAAAACTCCCTTATTTGCCGAATCCTTTTTACGTTAATAGAATTCCTTTTAGGCGCCTATGCCATACCTTATAAAATAATATTTATTCCTCGATAAAAGAATGCTTAATGAGTATGCAAATAATGTTTTTAACTTTCAATCATCGAAAACTAACCAAAAGAACAAAGCGTAATCGCTTGATCAGTCCCAATAAATTTTAGACCATCTACAAGCACATGAGCATTTTATATCCTTGTGTATGAATTGGACTTAAACACAAAAAGAGAATGACCTAAGTCACCCTCAAATTTGTTAGCACATGTTATTCAGACTTGAGCATGTTATAGACCTGCTCGACATCCTTATCCCCTCTACCAGAAAGATTAATGATGATCACATCTTCACGATCAAGTTGTTTTGCTAGTTTCATTGCGTAGGCAATGGCGTGAGCACTTTCGAGGGCCGGAATAATCCCTTCTACTTTAGAAAGAATTTGAAAAGCTTCAAGGGCTTCTTGTCCACTTACAGTTACATACTCTGCACGATTTATCGTTTTTAAATGGCTATGTTCTGGGCCGATTCCAGGATAATCTAGTCCGGCAGCAATTGAATAGGTTGGTAGTGGTTCACCATTTTCGTCCAATAGTGTCAAACATTTAAAACCATGAATAATCGCAGGTGTACCTTGTGTTAAGGTTGCTGCTTCAATTGGTTCGACACCAATTAACCGAACAGTTTCTTCATCAACATAATGGGCAAAAGAACCAATCGCATTACTCCCGCCACCAACACATGCGACAACTGCTTTTGGAAGCTTACCTTCTTTTTCTAGAATCTGCCTTTTTGATTCTTCACTAATAATTGCTTGGAAATGCTTCACCATTGTCGGAAATGGATGAGGCCCTACGGCTGAGCCTAAAAGATAAAACGTCTGTTGATAGTTTTCAACAAGATCATTTAATGCTTCATCTACCGCATCCTTTAGCCTACCTTGTCCCTTTTCTACAGGAATAACCTTTGCACCTAATAACTGCATACGAAATACATTAAGGGACTGTCTTTCAGTGTCTAATTTCCCCATGTAAATCGTACAATCCATGCCACCTACAATTGCACAGGCTGTGGCAGTAGCTACACCATGTTGACCTGCCCCAGTCTCAGCGATAATGCGTGTTGCCCCCATACGTTTAGCTAGTAATATCTGGCCGATTGCATTATTAATTTTATGAGCACCCGTATGATTTAAATCTTCCCTTTTTAAGTAGATTTTTGCTCCACCAACTTGCTTAGTTAAATTTCCCGCAAATGTTAACGGATTTTCACGACCAATGTATTCCTTCATATAATAATCAAATTCACTGATAAATGTAGGATCATTTTTATATTTTTCAAAGTTTTCATCTAGCACTCTTAAAACATTTTTTAGATCCTCCGGTACGAAGCTACCACCAAAATCACCAAAATAACCTTTTTCTTCTATACTCAATGTCATATCTATTATCCCCTTTCCTTTGATTTAAATAGTAAATATTCTGAATAAATCGATAATGAATAGTATACCATTAGTTTTTAATTTTGTATAAACACCAAATCAACGAGGTTAATAGGATGACATTGGTCCAAATTAATACCGATAAATATGACATTCCTTTTTTCATTGATAAACCCACCTCTACTAATCCATTCTAACTATTCAGACGCTAGAGGGAGTTCATTTGTTTCAAAATAGCCTACCTTATTTTTTCTTTAGACAGGCATTCTAGTTAAAACGACAAAAAAGCAGACCCTATTTAGAGTCCGCAAAACCACTTTTTTATTTTTCGGTATTACTTTTTTTCTTCACTTGCGGTATCAGCTGTTTCTTCTTTATCTTTACTTAAATTATTTTTAACTTTATATTCTTCTTTTTTCTTTTCTAACCATTTCGGATATTCCGTTTGGAATTTTTGTTGGAAGAGTTGGTCTTTGATTTGTTCTTTACTGTCATCAAAGTTTGCCTCAACTGCCTCTTGTTTATCCGTTACTTTTATTATATGGTAGCCATGCGTTGTTTTTACAGGATCACTGATTTCGTCAATTTCCATTGAAAATGCTGCAGCTTCAAATTCTGGAACCATACTTCCTTCTCCAAAGAACCCTAAATCTCCACCGGCCTCAACTGTACCTGGATCTGTTGAGTATTCTTTTACTAATTCAGCAAAGTCACCGCCATCATCTATCTTCTTCTTCACTTCTTTGGCTGTTGCTTCATCTTCTACTAAGATATGACTTGCTTTAACCTGTTTCGCTTTAGCAAACGTTTCTTTGTTTTCATCAAAAAATGTTTGCATTTCTTTATCTGTTATTTTGATCGTTGGTTCAAGTAACTTTTCGATTTGAAGATTTGTTTTCACATCTACTTCTAAATCTTCCTTAGTTAAACCTGCTTGTTGTAGTTGGGCATTAAACGCTTCTTCCCCACCATAAGCTTCGATTAATGTTTTAACTTCTTCATCTACTTCTTTATCAGAAACAGATACTTTTTCCTTTTTAACTTCTTGTTCGATTAAGCTTTTCGTAATAAGGGTATCTACAGCTACATCACCATTTTGCTCAACAAAAAATGTATATAAGTCATCCTTTGTAAGAGATTCATCCCCGATTTTTGCTACAACTTCACTTCTCATTGAGAGAAAGATGAAAATTGCAACAGCCACTACTACAAGGATAGCTAAAATACCAATTGTTTTTTTACTTGAAAGTAATTTTCCCATTTAAATTATGTCTCCTCATTTAGAAAGTCTATTCTGTTACCATGCTTCTATCATACCAAAAAGATATGAATAAACTATGAACAAATGGAAAAAAAAATAAAAATAGCTCATTTTGTATCAAATTACGATTGTTTTTCGTCCTTTATCGGAATAGAAATCGTAAATTTAGTGCCTTTATTTTGTTCGCTTTTGATTTCAATTTTCCCTTTATGCATCTCTACTAATCGTTTAACAATTGATAGACCTAAACCAAATTCACCAAATTGGTTACTTGTTCTTGATAAATCAGCTTTATAAAATCTCCGCCAAACGGATTCAATCTCCTCTTTATCCATACCAATTCCGTTATCTTCAATCTCAATAACAGTTTCTTCATTGGTTTGTCTACCACGGAGCCAAACTGCACCTTGATTTGTAAATTGAATACTATTTTTCGTAATATTAATGAGAATTTGAATAAGGCGGTCATAGTCTGCCACAATTATACTATTTGCTTCTGCTTCAATGATTAGCTGGATATTTTTCTCTTCTGCCTGGACGAATAAATGATCTCTAATCACCTCGAGTACTTCTACTAATTCTATCTTTTCTTTAACAAGTTTTACTTGATTTGATCGGATTCTTTCATAATCCAAATTTTCGTTTACAAGTCGAATTAATCGCTTTGTTTCTTGACTAACTAAATGGATTCCTTTTTCCTTTTCATCATCCTCAATCATATTGTTTTTAAGTCCTTCTATCACACCGCTTATTGTCGTTAAAGGGGTTCGAAGTTCATGTGAAACATCAGCAATAAATTGCCTACGTCGTTTTTCTAGAGTTTCGATTTCTACATTCTGTGATTTTAATTGATCAATCATTTCATTAAAATCGCTAGCCATTTCGGCAATTTCATCGAAATTAGAGGCAGGAATATGAGCATCATCGAAATCACCTTTAGCAATTTTAGATGTTGCCTTTCTTATATTTTGGATTCGTTTAACATGAATTTTTGATAGAATCCAACTTAATAAAAATGAGACAGATAAAGCAATGAGTACCGTATAAAGAAGGTATTGATTCACTTCACTAATCATTTCTCTGGAACCACTAATAGGGGAAATCAGTAAGATCCCACCACCCAAACCTTCGCTTCCGATATAAGGTAATGCTACTAACGAGACCTCTTGATCTGCCCATTTGATATTGTGTTTTGTGACAATTTTCTCTCCATTTGAAAGCTTATTCCAATCTTCTTCTGTAATCCTAGTTGTTGGTGTACGATCTGACAAAGGATAAACAATGCGACCTTGCTGATCAAAAATACTAAAAAAGACATTTTGCGAACTTAATACATAATTGTATTGCGTAAAAATATATTCCTGTCCGGTCTGCTCAAAATCATTTAAAATATTCTCACCATAATCGGTCAATTCATTTACCTTGTTTTCATAAACCATATTTTCTAAAAAATGGGCAAACAGCAGACTCAAAATAATAAATGCAATAATTAATATACTAATATGACTGATAAATAGTTGATAAATGTATTTAATTCTCATCTATTTCAATCGATTCATCAAATTTATAGCCCACTCCCCAAACTGTATGGAAAAAGGGCAGACTCGGAGTTTCAACTTTTTTCCTTAAGCGTTTAATATGGACATCAACTGTACGCTCATCTCCGTAAAACTGATAACCCCAAACTTGTTCTAACAGTTGCTCACGTGTAAATACTTGATGTGGATTCTTAACAAAAAAGTAAAGAAGATCAAATTCCTTAGGAGTTAAATTTGTAATTTTCCGTTCTTGTAAATAGACTTCTCTGGATAATTGACTAATTTTAAAATGTTCAGTGATTAAAAACTCTGAATTGCTTGTCTGAACACTTTCAACAATCTGATAGCGACGAGTTACCGCCTTAATCCTTGCCATTAAGGCTAGTGGACTAAAAGGCTTTGTCACATAATCATCTGCCCCCATCTCTAGTCCGAGAACTTGATCTGACTCACTATCCTTAGCTGTTAGCATTATGATTGGAATCGAACTCTTTTCTTCTCTAATTTTTCTACAAAGAGTTACGCCATCCATACCAGGTAGCATCCAATCTACGATGATCAAATCCCAGGGATTGTCTTTGTAACTCTCGTATCCTTTCAATCCATCATGGACGAATTCACCTGAAATTCCTTCCTTCGAAAAAAACATCTCAAGCATAGAACAAACACTTGGATTATCTTCAATGACTAAAACTCTCACTTTTTTCACCTACCGTTAAATTGCATTGATTGTATGTATTACAACATTTTTCATTTATGCTCTTTTCTATAAGTTTGTTGTACTAGGAGAAGAGTACGACCCCCATGATAGATCTAGATATGTAAATCTTTACTTTTCACAAGGCTGTTTTCGCAAAGTTTGTTGTTTTCCGTACAAAGTACTGATGTACACGTATTAAAGATATCTTCGTGCTCTTTTCGCTAAATTACTCTAATATCCCTTTGACATAGCTTCAATTTAGATCATAGCGCAACAAACTTTTAGAAAAGAGTTTTTCACCAAAAACAACCTTTGCGAAAACATACTTCATTTATATGTAATGTGGATTTATTAATAATCTCAGTTATCTACATTCTTTACCTATTTCGTTACGTTAATCATTTTACTGAGTGGCTGTTTTCGAAATGATTGTTGTTTGTCTTACCCTCTCAGTATAGTGAATGAGTGATTAATTTCAAGTATATCGGTAAAGGATGACGAGTACCTACAAATAGCAAAGTTTAGGAAGAAGATTTGTTCATTCTAAAAAAAGACCCCGTAATCGGAGTCTTTTTTGGAGCTGCATTTGCAGCATTATCCTTATTTTTGTACGTTAGCAGCTTGTGGTCCACGAGCTCCTTGCTCAACTTCAAAAGTAACGGTTTGGCCTTCTTCTAGAGTCTTGAAACCCTCGCCTTGAATTGCAGAGAAGTGAACGAATACATCTTCTTGTCCTTCTACTTCAATAAATCCAAAACCTTTTTCTGAATTAAACCATTTAACTTTACCTTCTAACATTGTTTTTCCTCCTGAGCGTGGTATAGATCCACCTTGTATTATTTACTATTCTTGCTAGACAATGATCGTTTTAAGCGGAACCTTTTAAAGCAAAAGTAATTTCCATCTTTTATCCTTATCCGAACAAAAATAATCACTTAAATTTTATCATCTGCCTTTGGTGAAATCAAGAAAAAACCATCCCTTTTCCTAGTGTAATTGAATAATAGTATAGGATATTTATTTTCTAATTCTTAACAATAAAACAGTTGATTAACCGTACACTGTTTTACCCAAGACTCTATACGCGGTACAGCTATTCCTCCGTTTTACAGTCTTTAAGATTGACTAATACAGTATTTAACTTTTCATATGTTTCAATAAAAGCGATGATTTCACTTTCTTCAAAACTAGTAATAAACGACTCAACTAATTTTTGAATCTTCTTTTCTGTCTTTATATAAAATTTGCTACCTTTATCCGTTAATGTTAAATAAATAACACGGCGGTCTTTTTCATCACGTGTTCTCTTAATAAGTTCCTTTTCAGTTAAGCGATTGATAATCGCAGTAATAGCACTTTTCTTCACGTCAAAGGCATCAGCTAACTCAGTGGACGTACAGGTCCCAGCAAGATGAATATACCGTAATGTATAATGCTGATCATATGTAATAAAGTCACCTATGCTTTCCTTAATTAAATTTCCACCCTTTTTAGTGACCGAAAAGGACACTGATAGGTAGCGATTAATCAGCGTTTCTATCTGTTTTTCTTCCATACATAGAACCACCTTTATTTTAGTTAAACAGTTTAACTATTCACTTATTTAACTATAAAACGCTAGTTACCTCCTGTCAATTATAAAAATAAGTTGGTGAAAGGGAAAATAGATAAACGAAGCATGTCGAAAAAGACCTAATGGAACTGACTAAATATGTACAAGTATGTACTCATCCATTTGTTTATGTTTGAGGTTTTTAACAAAGCTATTCTTTTATAAATTGGTTTTCTATTTCTATCTTCACTTACGAAACCATATAATACGTTAACTAAACCAAAAGGGTGGGATAGTATGATTTTAATTAATCATCATTTGTTCACTACTACTCAATTAACTTCCTCAACTTTGACCGCTGAAGAAACTGAAATGATTGAACGAATGAGTCGTTATCAGGAGACTTATTCTTTTATTAATGTTGACCATTTTCACTTTGTACTTCATCTTCGTCAATCCATTATTCAAGCATCAAGATTATTATTTTCAAGCAAAGCCAGATTTTCAACCTTTGCAAATGCTCGGTGTAACAAAACCTATTGGCAATTAACAGAACAGGGTGGATTTAAACTTAAGACTGGGGTAATTCCATCTGATGCGATTCGTGATATCTTTGAAAATGGTCCTTTATACAGTTTTGAATGTGCCACAGCAATTGTCATATTGTTTTATAAAGCCGTTCTTGACTCTATTAATCTCGACCAATTTAATCGTATCTATCAAGGAATGTATTTACGCGATTGGCAATCAGACGAGGATTTACCGATATTCTCAAAGACCGGAAATGATTACTTACCAGGTGATTGTTTATATTTTAATAATCCAGAATTTGATCCAAACCAGTCACAATGGCGGGGTGAAAATGCGATTGATTTAGGTAATGGTCTATATTATGGCCATGGTATAGGTATTAAAACAGCCGAAGGGATCATTGAAGCATTAAATAAACGGAGAAAGCCTAATGCAACAGAATCTTCCTATCTATTATCACAAGTGACGCGAATAGATAACCGCTACCTGTACCAGTTTGCAAATCAATCTCATGAACGAAGTGGAACTCCTAATTTTATCACCTATAATCGGGTAGTTGCTAAAATTGGTTCTCATGCATTTTGTGACGTGCAAAAGTCGATCGATGTTTAAGCGCACTTGAATGAAAAATGAAACCAAACGCTTTCTAATACGTACTTCCTTTTATAAAATGGTGTTGGAGGCGAACAAATTGATTGAAGAATTCACAAGGCAATTAATAAATTTAGACCAGCAAAAGAAAACCTTAAATAAATTCACGAGACAACTAACCGAATATGAAGAAACTAGAATCGAAAAAGAAAAAGTGAGAGATCAATTCATGGTTAGACTAGCAGCAGAAAAAAGAGATGTTGACAGGCTGAACCAGTTTACACTATCAAATATACTCTATTCGATTAGTGGAAAAAAATTAGAAAAGCTAGATAAAGAAGAGAGAGAATATGTAGCAGTTCGTGTGAAAGTAGATTTATTAGCCAAAGAAATAGCTACCATTTTAAATAAAGAAAAAGAATTAAAGGCAAAAAGGGAAATTTGAGCGATGTCAATCATCAATACAATCTTGTTTTAGCCAAAAAGGAACAACTCCTACTGTCGATTGACCGTGAATCTAGTTTCAAAATTCATTCATTGTTAAATGCAGAATATCAGAAAACGGCACAGATACAAGAGTATGAGGAAGCAATCATTGCAGGAGAGGTTGTTATACATTCGTTAGGGAAAGCAAAATCCGCTTTAAAAAATGCCAGTAATTGGGGAACATTCGATCTACTTGGAGGTGGTATGATTTCAAGTGCAATAAAACACAACCATTTAGAAGAAGCAACAAGTATTATAAGTGACGTTCAGACAAAGCTTGTTGAATTTCATAAAGAATTAATCGATATTGGTCATGTGTGGAAAGAACTAAATGTAGATATATCGGGATTTCTGAAATTTGCTGATTACTTTCTTGATGACATCTTTAGTGATTGGGCCGTCCAGCAAGTAATTACTGATATAACAAGTCAAGTAACGTTGCAGGAAAAACAAGTTGATGTGATGTTAAATAAACTTAGAAGAAACCTAGCACTTTTACAAAAAGAGGTAAAAGGTCTAAAGCATGATAGAGAAGCAATCAGCGTCAGTACAACAGAGCTTTACTCTTATGCTTAATTACCCCTTCTTCAAAAAATTGACGAAATTAAGACAATACTTGGATTACGAGCAGTACAACAAAAATCGCATCCACGTGTTACTCAGTTCTCAAAATGGTTAGGGAAAGTAACGCACCCGGAGCTATATAACTTTGCGTTCTTTCCCTCCGTTTTTCTACATACATTTCATATAAAAATGTCTATTACGGGGTCCATCAAATTCACAAAAATAAATGCCTTGCCATGTACCTAAAAGTAATTTTCCATTTGTAATAATAACTGTTTGAGAAGAGCCAACAGTACTTGCCTTCATATGTGCAGCTGTATTTCCTTCTGCATGCATATCCTTTACCAGATTCCAAGGGAACATTTCATCAAAGCGTCTTAGCATATCACTTTTTACATCGGGATCCGCATTTTCATTTATCGTAATCCCTGCAGTTGTATGTGGACAATAGATCAAAACAGTCCCTTCTTTAATAGCTAATTCATTAACAAAGTCTTGAACATCATTTGTTACCTCAATCATTTCATCGCGCAGGTTTGTTTCAATCGCTTGCTTTTTTAGCATTCTAGATCTCCACCCTTTTCCTTATTCTTGTATTGTTTATATCTAGTATATACCGAAAAAACGACTAGATTAAACTACGTAAACAAAGTAACTATGTAGTTTAGGACCATTTCAAAATAAAAGGAATGCTGTTTTTATTAAATTTTCTTAATACAATCTATTTTCTACTTTTTAAACCAACCCCCTTTATTATATTTTTCCATTATTCAATAGGATTTTCTGCAATCTATCTAAAGAAGTGTGCATACTAAGGAAAATAAGTAACTTAATAAGAGTCCTTTATTATTTCCTCAGGATTTTTAAATTTGTGTTGATCCACAAGACACCTACTTAAACCATTGTATACACATTTACATAGATAGAAAGTGGTGATGACATGAAAGTTAGTGAAGAAGAGAAAAAACAACTAAGTGAGGCTATCGATAAAATGAATGAAGGATTAGATGCCTTTATTGGCTTTTATAATGAAACGGAAGAGGATAAAGAGCTAATAGAATTTGCTGATGAAACGATTATATCCATTCAAAAAGCGATTGATCTTTATGGGAAGGATGAAGTTACAGCTAAAATCAACACTATTATTAGAGAAATCTTATCATTTTCACCTAATAAGAAGGGGTGATTGTATATGTCAAAATCAAATAAAACAATTATCCATTGGTTTAGATGGCCTATTCATTATCGAATAACACTTGTACTCATTTTAATCATCTTAATTTTTGGACAGGTCATATCTGTAGTAGAGCCAACTGTTTTCCCAACTGTCTTCGATGGTATTTGGTGGGCTGTGGTAACTGTTTCTACGGTTGGCTTTGGAGATTATGTCCCTAAAACCTATTTAGGGAGGGTCATAGCCATCTTCATGATTTTAGCTGGAGCAACCTTTGTTACTGCCTACTTTGCAACGATATCAGCTGCAACTATTAGAAGACATAATTCATATGTAAATGGAAATGTCGCCTTTAAGGGTAGTAATCATGTGGTGTTAATAGGCTGGAACGCAAAATCAAATGAAATGATTGATTCACTCCATTCTATAAAGCCAAATAAACAGATCGTCTTGATTGATGAATCTTTAAAAGCAGCCCCTTTACTCGAAAATGTCTATTTCATTAGAGGTAACCCTGCTAATGACCAAACATTGCTACAAGCAAACATAGATACTGCTGATGCAGCGATTATTACAGCAGATCAAAACAAAAATGAACATAATGCTGATATGCATTCAGTACTCGTTTTATTAACATTAAAGGGAATTAATCCTACCTTGTATTGTGTCGTTGAAATCCTAACAGAATTGCAAGTTAACAATGCTCATAGAGCAGGTGCTGATGAAATGATTAAGTCATATAAACTGACAAGTCATTTTATCATGAGTAGTTATTTAGCAAGAAATGGATTATCAGAATTTTACTCCGAATTCAATCCTGCAACCGGAAATTCTTTTAAAGTACTACCTGTCACTGAAAAATTAATTGGCAAGACGTTTAAGGAAGCTAGTCAAGTATTATTAGAAAATGAGTCGATCTTAATTGGCATTAAAAAAGGAGAGGAAACGAAAGTAAATCCGCCACTCTCCTATGAAATACAACCACTAGATGCACTAATCATTCTTACTCACTGATCTAGTAGTTTTACTTCTATTTCTTTAACTAGTTCCTTCCCTAAATCAATAAATTTACTAGGGAAGGTAGCATCTTTATCTTGTGGCTCCTGAAATTGATTAAACGATGCACTAAAGTTACCAATTTTCGCATGATCATCTAGCCCTATTTGGTATTTGTGTGAGAGCAGAAACGGTGTACCTAAACGAACTGTTGTATTAGGTGAATCTAGCTCCCCAGCTGTTGCAATAAAAGGAAGCCTTAAATATTGGTATCCTACTTCTGAATCGATTTTATAATCAAAAGAACCATGATCATACTCCCAATTCCCTCCAATTGAGTAGCCTAATGGTTTTAGTTTTAACTCAAGATCATACAATGAAAAAGATTGTCCATCTATGCTTGATGGAATTTCAATCATCCAAATAACCTCCTTTTACGTTTAGAATTTCCTATTAAGAGAAAAAAATTCTTAAGAACTTTTGTTGCAAAAGGCCTCAGAATCATTTGAAACAAGTAGTTCATCTCCTATCACCAGACGAATGGGACTTTTTATATTGACATTCTCATAAAAACAGACAATAATGAAATTGATAATCATTATCAATGTTGATACTTTAAAGGAGTGTGAAATGATGACCTTTCATGAAGATATTTTTGATGTAACAATTATTGGCGGTGGTCCAGCTGGCTTGTTTTCAGCTTTTTATAGTGGTATGCGTGAAATGAAAACAAAGATTATTGAGTTCCAACCAACATTAGGTGGAAAGGTTCATGTATACCCTGAAAAAATGATCTGGGACGTAGGTGCCCAAACCCCATTGACAGGGGCGCAACTAATTCAACAAATGGTTGAGCAGGCATTAACATTTGATCCTGAAGTTGTTGTCAATGAAAAAGTTATCAAGATAGAAAAATCAAGAGAACAGCTCTTTATTCTTACCGCAGAAAACGGAAATCAACATTTTAGCAGAACGGTGATATTAGCAGTTGGAGGCGGCATCTTAAAACCAATTAAATTAGAAATTCAAGGTGCAGATAGATATGAGGTTACAAATCTCCATTATGTTGTCCAAAGTTTAAGTAAATTCAGAAATAAAGACGTATTAATTTCTGGAGGGGGAAATGCTGCAATTGATTGGGCAATCGAGTTAGCCCCTGTTGCTAAAAGTATTCACCTTGTCCATAGAAGAGATCATTTCGATTGTCATGAAGCACAAAGAACGCAAATTGAACAATTACATACACATATACACTTAAATACAACAATAGAAAAGTTTATATCCACAACTGATAATAGCAAAATAAAATCTGTACAGTTAAAAAATCAGCTTTCTCAAGAAGTATCAAATATTGATGTTGATGATGTGATTATAAGTTATGGTTTTGAGCGAGAGCTGACATTTATTAAGGAGAGCCCCTTAAATATTGAATTAGTTAATGAATTCTTTATTAATGGGTCAACGAAGTCAGAATCAAACATTGAAGGTCTCTTTGCTGCAGGTGATATCTTACATTTTGAAGGAAAGGTTCATTTAATCTTAGGGGCATTTGCAGATGCAGCGAATGCAGTCAATCAGGCAAAACAAGTGCTTGACCCTACATCTTCTGCAAAAGCAAGGGTTTCATCTCACAATAGTCGGTTTGACGAGAAAAATAAAGAATTAATGAAGCATTTATATGTCTAAGTTCCATAGAGGAGTTTACTTAGGTTGTGGGTATGTATAGTATCATACCCACTGTTTCTAGGTATGTCCGCATTGAGCGTTGAAAAACGTTATCGATAAATAACAAGCGAACTTTCATTGACGAGAGAATTACTTCGACATTTTACCCTTTTACATAATAGATTCCTTACCTACAAAATCCTTTATTTCGTCCACCTATCCCTCAATAAAATACAGCTCAAATCTTTTCAAACTAAAAATGTGACCAATTTCAACCCAATTAGGTCAAAATATAGTCACACTCTTAACTACTTCTATCAAATTATGTTAAATCATTAGATTATTTTTCTAAGCGTTTCTCTAATTCTGCCTTTTTCTCTTCAAATCCTGGTTTTCCAAGTAAAGCAAACATATTTACTTTGTAAGCTTCAACACCCGGTTGATCAAACGGATTGACACCTAGTAGGTATCCACTCATGGCACATGCTTTTTCAAAGAAGTACACTAGATAACCAAAAGTATACTCATCCATTTTTGGAATTGTTACAACTAGGTTTGGAACACCACCATCAGTATGGGCAAGCATCGTCCCTTGGAACGCCTTTTTATTTACGAAATCAACAGATTTACCAGTTAAATAATTTAAACCATCTAAATCATTTTCTTCTGACTCAACTACTAATTCATGGCGTGATGTTTCAACATTAATAATCGTTTCAAAAATGTCACGACGGCCTTCTTGAACATATTGACCTAATGAATGCAGGTCAGTCGAAAAGTTTGCAGATGAAGGATAGATTCCTTTTTGGTCTTTCCCTTCACTTTCTCCAAACAATTGTTTCCACCACTCAGAGAAATATTGAAGTCCTGGCTCATAATTAATCAGCATTTCAATCGTTTTCCCTTTGTTGTAAAGGACATTACGAACAACCGCATATTGATAAGCAGCATTTTCTTCAAGCTCTGACTTACCGAAGTCTTCACTTGCTGCAGCTGCTCCCTTCATCATTGCTTCAATATCAACACCTGTTACAGCGATTGGCAATAGACCTACAGCCGTTAATACAGAGTATCGACCACCAACATCATCTGGAATAATAAACGATTCATAGCCCTCTTCAGTAGCTAACGTCTTCAATGCACCACGTGATTGGTCAGTTGTTGCATAAATACGCTGTTTTGCTTCTGTTTTACCATATTTCTCTTCAAGAAGCTTTCTAAAAATACGGAATGCTAATGCTGGCTCAGTAGTTGTACCAGATTTTGAAATAACGTTAATCGAGAAATCTTTACCTTCAAGTAAATCATGAAGATCTTTCATATATGTAGAACTAATATTGTTACCCACAAAAATCACTTGCGGAGCTTGTCTCTGTTCTTTAGACAAAGCATTGTAGAAAGAATGATTTAACATTTCAATCGCGGCACGAGCTCCTAAGTATGAACCACCAATCCCAATAACAAGAAGCACCTCAGAATCAGACTTAATCTTTGCAGCACTCTTCTGAATACGTGCAAACTCTTCCTTATCATAATTTGTAGGAAGATCAACCCAACCTAAAAAATCACTCCCAGCACCTGTTTGCTCATGGATCGTGTGATGTGCAACTTTTACAAAATCACGTAAGTATGTAATTTCATGTTCATTAAAAAATGATAACGCATTTGAATAGTCAAAACGTACATGTGTCATAACTAGTTCCTCCATTAGTATCATTATTATTATAGCTACTATCACTTTATCTAAGATAAGGAAGTAAATCAAGTAGGAAAAAGCACTCTCCTTTTTCCCTACACTTAATTCCCAAAAAAGGACATATATAGTAAGCGCCTCTCTAAGAAAAAGCGGTCTTCTTTTTCCCTAACGCAAATATTAGACCTGCACGGAAAAAGCACTCTCCTTTTTCCCTACACTTAATTCCCCAAAAAGGACATATAGTAAGCGCCTCTCTAAGAAAAAGCGGTCTTCTTTTTCCCTAACGCAAATATTAGACCTGCACGGAAAAAGCGCTCTCCTTTTTCCCTACACTTAATTCCTCAAAAAAGAACATATAATAAGCGCCTCATTAGGAAAAAGTGCACTTCTTTTTCCCTATCCTCAATCCACAAATAAACAAATTAACAATCGCCCTCACAAGATAAAGGAACACTTCTTTTTCCCTAAATCAAACAACAATCGATTTTTAATTATTCTTCAAGTAGGAATGCCCACTCCTAGGAAAAAGCGCTCTCCTTTTCCCCTATCCCTCACAAACTAACAACGCCCTTCACAAGATAAAAGCCCACGTCAATTCCCCTGATTCAAATAACAGAGTTATAAGCGTGCTCTATATGGAAGGGCGGTTTGCTTTTTTGTTTTGTTGTTAAGCACTAGTTAGTGTTTGGAAAAAGAAGGACTCTTTTTCCTTACTTATAAGGAAGCTGTCAAAATCGCTCTGACATCTTCATCATTTAACTTTTTAAAATTACCAAATTCACCATTTGCCATCGACTTTTCAACCATTAATTCAATCTTTTCATCATTTATCTGATAATCCTGTAAACGACTAGGCGCTCCGATGCTACTCCAGAATTCACGAAGCTTCTCGATTCCTTCTAAAGCTATTGTTTGATCATCTTTTCCAGTAGGATTAATGTCAAATACATTTACCGCTAATTGAACAAATCGTTTCACATTTTCATGCAAATTATGTTTCATCCAATTTGGAAAGAGAATTGCTAATCCCCCACCATGAGGAATGTCATACACTGCGGAAACAGCATGTTCGATATTATGACTTGCCCAATCTCCATGGTAACCCATCTGTAATTGTCCATTTAATGCGATTGTTCCTGAGTAAAGGATTGTCTCACGAAGTTGATAATTATCAAGGTCTTCAATTAACTTAGGTGCAGTTTCAATAACCGTTTTCAACAGTGACTCGCAGAAACGATCCTGTAAGGGTGTATTTTTCGTATGATGAAAGTATTGTTCAAATACATGTGACATCATATCGACCATGCCATAAACAGTTTGATCCTTTGGAACTGTAAACGTGTTCGTTGGATCTAATATCGAAAATTGCGGGAATGTTAAGGGGCTTCCCCAGCCATGTTTTTCTTTTGTTTCCCAATTGGTAATAACAGATCCTGAATTCATTTCCGAGCCGGTAGCAGCCAATGTCAGTACTGTACCAAAAGGTAATGCCTCAGTAGGCATATGTTTTCTTGTCACAATATCCCATGCATCACCATCATATTTCGCTCCAACAGCAATCGCTTTTGTACAATCAATAACACTTCCACCACCGACAGCTAAAATGAAATCAATGGCCTCTGTTTTACATATATCAACTCCACGATGCACAGTTGTTAATCTTGGGTTTGGTTCAACACCAGATAATTCAAATAGTTGAATGTCATTTTCACCTAATAAATTGACAACCTCATCATAAAGACCATTTCGTTTAATGCTACCGCCACCATATACAAGAAGTACCTTTTTTCCGTATTTCGGTACTTCTTTTACTAGTTGCTGTACTTGTCCCTTACCAAAAATCAACTTTGTAGGGTTGTAATATGTAAAGTTTTCCATTTTTTATCGCCTCCATAATTAGATTATGTACAATTTGATTTTTTTAGTAAAGAAATACGCATTTCCATTATTTATAATTGAATAGATTTTCTCCTTTTTTCACAAGCTAGTCTTGTAGAACATTAAAGGAGGAAGCAAATGAGCGCAATACAACGTATAGCACTTTTACTTACCATCATTGGCGCAATAAACTGGGGACTAATTGGATTCTTTGGGTTCAATTTAGTAGCAGCTATATTCGGTGATGATTCAGCATTATCTAGAATCATTTATGGCATAGTGGGGATCGCTGGCTTAATCAACTTAGGTCTTCTCTTTAAACCTGCAGCAGAGGTTGTTCGGGAACCAAGACCAGAAGCAAGATAAATGAACAATCAGGAGTTTATCTTGCTCCAGTATCAATAGAACTTAAATAAATAAAAGGATGAAACGCAATTGCGTTTCATCCTTTTATTTATTCCTTATTTCTTTACTTCTTCACGCTTAGATTGTTCGATCCACTCTTCAAGTTTATCCTTTAGTGTATTAAACCCTTGTGGTGTTTCTGTTTCTGTTTTAACAGTTGCTTGACGTTTCTTAGGTTTTCTTGGTGCTTCTTTCTTTTCTTCAACAGGTGCTTCTTGAGTTGCACGAATTGAAAGACTGATTTTACCAGAATTTTCATCGATTGAAAGTACTTTAATTTGTACTTCATCATTTAATTTTAAGTGTTCGTTCACATCTTTAACAAAACCATGTGTAATTTCAGAAATATGAACTAGTCCTTGAGTTGAATCGTCAAGAGCAACGAACGCTCCGTATGGTTGAATTCCTGTAACTTTACCTGTATGCACACTACCTATTTCGTACTTTGTTGTCATAAATAACACTCCTAATTTCTTATATTATATGTCCTTTTATACGCAATATAAAATTATATCACATCTTTACGTTTTTTTCAAAAATAAAAGTATGTGTCCTCATTATATTATACCCCAAAAAACAGTGGTTGAAGCCACTGCTTTTTAAAGTGATTGATAAACAACTTTTGGAATTCCCTTGTCATATTCCATTTGGAATAAATATGGTTCTCCATTATTCTTTATTAGTGTATAGGTTAATAGTTGATCTCCTTGTTCAGAGCTGTCAATTATAGCATTCACTTCATTTGATAATGTTTGAAACTCCGTACGTTTTTGCTCCATTTCTTCAATAAAGTCTTCAACACTTGGCAACTGAGCATCTTCGTCGTCATGTAAAAGATAATACGCTGTTTCGTAATCTCCTTTTGCGATGGCATACACGAAAATTCTATAAATCGAAAATTCTATTGATGTAGTAGTACCTGTAAATGGACCATGTAATATGTCATCATTATGTGTTTTCTTATATTCCTGATAGACATTGATCATTGAATCGGTTAAGGGAAATAGATGTGTCGGCGAATAGTAGCTCGATATTCCTTTTAACTCAGAAGGTATACTATTGCTCATTTCACTTCTTAATTGATCAGTAAGTACGAAGTCATTTTCTGTTAACTTCTCAATAAACGTTACCAATTGATTTGCAGACTTTGTGCCATGGTGCTCTTCAACAAATCCCCCTAAAGTTTCAACAGACGAATCCTTTAAATAATTTAAAAAGACTTTTTGATATTCGAACCTTAAGAATTCTATTTTTTCAAAATTAGGATAAGACAATATGGCTTGTTCTAATTTTATAATTCTTTCCTCCATTGTATCATTTGAGATTACTGAAACATCTCCAACATCTCTAATCTCTGAGCGCATTTCTAAATAAACTCGCAATTGCTCACTAATATGACCAACAAAATCAGCTAAGATTTTCTGGCTATTAATATCAAAATAGATATCACCTTCATCTTCATAAAAACTGTAACCATTGCTTAATAATGTTTCAACTATAGCAGATCCTTCCACATCCCAATTATTTAATTCAGTTACATAATTTTCTATATTAGGACTTAGGCCTCTTTCTATATTCTCTATCTGCCATTTTTCATTATATCGTTCATGGAGAATATCTAATTTATTTATATAACTAAGTAGATCATCCTCACTAATTGGATCTCCATTTTCAAAGTTTCTTCTTAGTGTCGCATACTCGTCTTTAGGCAAGGACACTTTCTGATCTATGATTTCTTTTACCTTTTCCATATCAGTCGTTAGTTCTTGCTGATTTTGGTAACTTTTTCTGCCTTCAAATTTCTCAACGGTAGCTTTTGCCTCTTGAACAAATGAATATTGCTCCACATCATTAAATTCTAAGTGAGTACTTAATTCATCCACCTTACGTTCGTAATATCCACGAACTTCATTAATCGCTGATTCTATTTCTTTATCTGTAATCGCTTGAGACTGTTTATCTTCGGTTAGTGGTTGTTTTGCCTGATTAAAATTTGCCTGTGATATGAATTGCATTCCTAAAACGCCACCAATTATTAATACTCCTATAAAGGATGCGACAATTGGTAAATGAGTGAAGAATCGTTTTTTAACGGGTTTTTCTTGTTTCTTAAGTACTGTCATTATCTTGTCACTCGAAGACATCGTTGGCATATGATCGTATGATTGTTTTAATTTTTCCATTCGTTCCTCAAATTGTTTATCATCCATTGGGATCACCTTCTTTTTTGCTTTGTTCCTCCATTGCTTTCTTAAGCATTGTCTTCCCTCTTAATATTCTTGTCTTTACAGTCGATAAGGTAATCGACATGATTTCTGCAATTTCTTCGTACTTTTTTTCGTGAAAAAAGTAGAGAACGATAGGGATACGATACTTCTCATCAAGCTTTTGAATAGCTAAGTGTAGAATACGATCCTCGTCGCTTCTAATCACAGCTGCTTCAATTTCTGGATAATTCTCATTTCGAAGGTCCTGTTGTACTTTAAAAACTTTTCTAAGATTTGATTGCCGCTTTCTTGCAAAATCTCTTGTTACGTTCAAGGTGATTTTATATAACCAGGTCGAAAACTTCGCCTTGGAAAATTGATCGATGAATCGATAGACGCGAATAAACACTTCCTGGGTAATATCTTCGATTTCATCCTGTCTATTTCCTAATTGATAGGCAAACTTCTCAACGACTGGATAATGAAGTTCTACAAGTTGTCCAAATGCATTCAGATTCCCTTGTTTTGCTTTTTTAATTAATTCGTCTTCAGTCATTTCGTTCTATCCTCCCTTTGCACTATATTAAACGGTAGATTTCATGAAATTGTTTCATTGTAAAAATTGGTTAAACAAAAGGGGAAAATAACGTGTGTCTTTATATTTTTTTGATAAAACAGGTTTAGAGAAATAAAAAAAGGGGGAGTATTAGAAGCATAAGGCTTTCTAGTATTCCCCCCCTTTTTATTTTCTAGATATATTGGTTGACTCTTAATCAGAGGCAACCTCTTTTTTTGCTCTTTTCTAAAAGTTTGTTGCTCTAGATCTAAATAGAAGCTATGTCCAAAGGGATATCAGAGTAATTTAGCGAAAAAAGCACGAGATATCCTTAAAACGTGTACATTAGTACTTTGTACGGAAAACAACAATCTTTGCGAAAAAAGCCTTTCTATAAAAATTTAAATGTGTTTATCAACAAAGCGTTTCATTCTTTTCACTGCTTCTTGAAGTTGTTCTAATGATGTAGCATAGGAGCAACGAATAAAGCCTTCTCCACTTTCACCAAATACATTCCCAGGAACTACCGCAACTTTTTCTTCTACTAATAATTGTTCAGCAAATTCCTCTGAAGAAAGATTGGTTACCTGTATTGAAGGGAAGGCATAAAATGCTCCTCCAGGATTATGACATGTTAACCCCATCTCATTTAGCGTTCCTACAAACAAATTTCGTCGTTGTCTGTAACTCTTTTTCATATGGAGTACATCCTCTTGACCACTTTTCATTGCTTCAATCGCAGCATATTGAGCCATTGTAGGAGCACACATCATTGAATATTGGTGAATTTTCAACATAGCACTTAAAAAATCAGGATGTGCTGCGACATAGCCTAATCGCCAACCTGTCATTGCAAAGCCCTTTGAAAATCCTGATACTAGAATCGTGCGCTTAGCCATACCTTCTATTGAAACAAAACTTGCATATGGTTCATCATATGTAAGCTCTGCATAAATTTCATCTGAAATGACTAATAAATCATGTTTTTCAATTATAGCTGCAATTCTCTCCAATTCTTCCTTAACAAGAACAGTTCCAGTCGGATTATTTGGCGAACATAAGATAAGTGCTTTCGTTTTACTCGTGATTGCTTTTTCTAAATCTGCGGGTTGTAGTTTAAATTCCATCTCTCCACTTGTTTGAACCTCTACAGGAACCCCACCAGCTAAAGTTACAAGCGATGCATATGATACAAAACTTGGATTGATCACAATGACTTCATCACCAGGATTTACAATCGCTCTTAAAGCGATATCTAGAGCCTGACTTGCACCCACAGTTACTAATATTTCATCCTTAGGGTTATATTCAACAGTTGTTTTTTCCTTTAAATAGGAACTTATTTCATTCCTTAATTCTATTAGTCCAGCGTTTGCTGTATATGATGTATACCCTTGTTCGAGGGAAAGGATACACGCTTCTCTTATACTCCATGATGTGACGAAATCAGGTTCACCTACACCTAATGAAATAACACCCTCCATGCTAGCTGCTAAATCAAAAAACTTTCGTATTCCTGATGGTTTTAAATCTCTGACTGTACTCGAGAGGTAATGCGATGGTTCAATCATGGAGACACCACAATTCTCTTGTCCTCATCATCTACTTCAAATATCGTGCCATCATGCTTATATTTCTTTAAGATAAAATGAGTTGTTGTAGACAATACTGAATCTAAAGTAGATAATTTCTCCGACACGAATTGAGCAATTGCAGACATTGATTTACCTTCTATAATAACGGAAAGGTCATACGCCCCCGACATTAAATACACTGATTTAACTTCATTAAATCTATATATTCGACTGGCAATATCATCAAATCCAACTCCACGCTTGGGCTGAACTTTGACATCGATCATCGCTTTAACGCCTTCATGACCATCAACCTTACGCCAATTAACTTGTGCCGTATAGTCAACAATAATGCGTTGTTCTTCTAAATTTTGAATCAATTGTTTAGTAGCTTCTTCTGTTAAGTCAATCATTTTAGCGATTTGTTCAGCAGATAAGCGACAGTTATCCTCTAAGATCTCTAATATCTCGACTTCCTTCTCAGTAAATTTCATTTTCACCACTCCTACTTTTCAAATCTTCTGATAATTGTATCACTTTATAACTTGTTTTTTCTAGTTTTCTCTACTAGAAAAAAGGGTAAGTTTTTACATGTGTTTTCCACACGTTTTTGGTAACCATAAACACGACAATACTAATTTGCCCCGGATTAACAATAATTCAAACCTATGCTAATCGACATTTTATTTTATCATATTTGCAACGACTATTTATAGGGAAAACGGAGTGAAGCTTATGGAAATAGAAAAGAGCCATTATTATAGCAGTTCTATGAACATTCTTGGTGTTAATGTTCATTATGAAGTATATGAAAAAGATCCTGCAAAGCCAACGATGGTATTAATTCATGGTTTTTTATCTTCTACCTTCAGTTTTCGGAAGATCATTCCTTTGTTAGAAAATGAATTTAGTCTTGTGGCGATTGATCTCCCTCCGTTTGGCAAGACGGAAAAGTCTACAAAATTTGTTCATTCCTATACAAATATGGCTAAACTTGTTATAAAGCTAGTTGAAGGATTACAAATAAAGAAAGCATATCTTGTCGGTCATTCAATGGGTGGTCAAATTTCACTTATCGCTGCGAAGGAAAGACCTGATCTATTTGAAAAGATTGTTCTTTTATGCAGTTCTGGTTATATGAAACGTGTTCATCCCACATTAATATTCGGATCATATTTTCCTTATTTTTACGTATTTATTAAGCGAAGGTTGGCTCGTCAAGGGGTTCTAAAAAACTTAAATAATGTTGTCCATGATAAAGCGCTTATCGATCAAGAGATGATGGATGGCTATTTGGAACCATTTAGAAACGATCAAATTTTCATGGCTCTGAATAGAATGATTCGTGATCATGAAGGGGACCTACCACCTGAGGAATTAAAACGGATTGAACAGCCAAGTCTCCTTATTTGGGGAAGTGAAGATAAAGTAGTTCCGGTTCACGTAGGGGAAAGATTAAAAAATGATTTACCAAACTCCACCTTTTTCTCCTTCCAACAAACTGGACATTTAGTACCGGAAGAAAGACCGGAACACGTTACAGAAAAAATCCTCAACTTTTGTTACTAAAAACTGAAGGCGCCAAGCTTTTGGGCGACAAGTATTAGCCAATCCGGCTAGAAGGTTGCTCTTTAACCTTCTGGACGGATTGGCTTATGACTTAGGAGTATAGGTAATAGTTTCCCTCGAGCCGATGGCGCCTGGAGCTAGACACATTAAAAAGCGGAGTTCTCCAGTTCAGCCCCGTATGAACTGGAGAACTCCGCAATGAGAAACCTTTAAAAAATGCCTTAAGATAGCGCATTATTCTTGGCAGATTGTTTTAACACAATCCTAGGAGCTTTCAAGGATTTATCATTATCTAACGGATTAGCCTAATTCACAGCTAGCATTATTTTTAATAAGTAGAAGTTGTATTGCGAGACTTTCACATTTTTGCAGGGGGATAATTTCCTCAAATGAAAACTCATAAACAGCTTGGATTTTTCTAGAAAGTAACTTTAAATCATCAATTAAATAAACAGCTTGGAGAACATCCACTACTTCAGTTTCGTAACTACCTTCTCCATATCCTAGTGGATCCCATTGTAATAATAGTTCCATTAATTTAATATTGGTTTGCTGAGTTTCCATAAATTTCACCTTTTAAGATCTTATTTTTTGCACTG
Source organism: Metabacillus sp. GQ13 (assembly GCF_059758525.1). Classification (NCBI taxonomy): domain Bacteria; kingdom Bacillati; phylum Bacillota; class Bacilli; order Caryophanales; family Bacillaceae; genus Metabacillus; species Metabacillus sp. GQ13. The sequence continues at coordinate 56,557 of NZ_JCAXET010000009.1, read as the reverse complement.
CCATTGTATCACATTTATGATTATACATAGAAACATTAACTAGGATGTATAAAGTTTCTTATTACAAATAATGGGGGGAAGATTATGAGTCAATTTAATCAGGTCATCAACCGCAAGAACTCAGGTTCTGCAAAATGGAACACAAAAAAGATATTTGGAATAGAAGATGTTTTACCAATGTGGGTAGCTGACATGGACTTTCAAGCACCAATAGAAGTTCTAGATGCCTTACATTCTCGTGTAGAGCATGGGATTTTTGGTTATTCTATGCCAGGTGAAAAAGTAGAGGATGCCATACAGGGGTGGCTAAAGAAAAGACATAACTGGGAAATCGACAAAACGAGTATTACATATAGTCCTGGAATCGTCACTGCTATTAGTTTAGCGATACAAGCATTCACTGATCCGGTCGACAAAATTGTTGTTCAACCTCCTGTTTATTATCCATTCTTTGAAATAGCTAAAAAACATAAGCGTGAGGTCCTTTATAATCAATTATTACTGACCAATGAAGAAAGATATGAAATAGATTTTAAAGATCTCGAAGAAAAGTTTTCTGATCCACATACTAAATTATTCATACTCTGTAATCCTCATAATCCAGGAGGTCGTGTCTGGAGTAAAGAGGAATTAACTAAAATTGGTGAGTTGTGTATAAAACACAATGTTCTACTTATTTCTGATGATATTCACTCTGATTTATTGTTATTTGATAATCACTATACGCCTATTGCATCTATAAGTGAGGCCATCGCAAATCAGACAGTTACCTGCATTGCTCCTAGTAAGACATTCAATCTTGCAGGTTTACAATCTTCAGTAGTGCTAATAAATAATGATTCTTTGAAACGAAAATATCAAGCAGTTCAACAGCTTTACGGTCTTTCATCACTCAATTCGTTCGGCATTGATGCCTTGGAAGCAGCATACAAACACGGTGAAAAATGGTTAGATGAACTGATTACTTATTTAGAAGGAAATGTCCTATATATAGAAAATTTCATCAAAGACCATCTTCCTGAGGTGAAAGTCATGAGACCTGAATCGACCTACCTCGTATGGCTTGACGCAAGAAATCTAAAGAAAAGCGATGACGAAATAAAAAGTCTGCTCTTAAACAAGGGAAAACTAGCATTAGAGCCGGGATCAAAATTCGGTGAAAACGGAGCTGGATTCCTCCGTATGAATTTCGCATGTCCTCGAGAAACTTTAGCTGACGGGCTTAATCGTTTAGTTGCTGCTTTTACTAAATAATGATAAACCAAGTCCCATCTACACCCTTAGACGTATTTAAAGTTACTTCCTTAGCGTCTGTAAGGTACATTTCTTTCATATTTAGAGTGTGCTTATTAAAAAGTGGTGTAGTTATGGGGAAGGTATTTAATCGTGGTTTACCTAACAAAATAAAAACTTTTGTGATACTCATCTTTCTTTGTTCTGTATTTTACTAATTAGTTTTATCAATCATCAATGGTTAATTAAAAAAGGAAGCTTCATTAATAATAAATACGCAAAGTGAAAAGCCTGAAACGATTGCCCCAAAAAGGAAATTATTGATCGAGAATTTAATAGAATCTGAGTAATCCAACAAAGAAAGCAGTCACAATCCACCTTACTAATCACCGAACATGAGGATAATATATAGAGCACAGGGACCCCTCTTATGCTCTTTTTCATGATCAAGCATTATTTATATGATCAGAAACAGAAACGCAAATAACGAGGTCCTTATATAGACCACATCATGTTAATGATCATTCATGTTAATCTACGTAATTAGATCTGTTACTCATTGTCTTTCTTTTGCTCGCCTTGTTTTAACAATTCGTCCATATCATCTTGTTCCTTTTTTGAATGCTTCACAATGAAACGAAACGCAAAAAACGCCGCTATTCCAAATATCGCCATTGTGATAACTGCTGGAATATATTCCGTTTTATCCTCTGGAAAATATAAAAATAATCCTAAAACAGCATTGATTTGAATCATCTCTTCACGACCCTTCTATTCTTACTATAGCAATTTTCATTAAAATTCACTAGGTACTAAACGCTTTATTAGTAACTTTTTAAGAAATGTTCACTATTTCTAATTCTATTTTTATCATGTTAAGATGAAGATAGAATTTATTTCGTTCAAGGATGCTACTTGAAAAAATATAAAGGCGACATTAAAAGAGGCTGACGCAAAACATATGAGTCAACCTCCTAGTGTGATAACAAGCCCACCTAAAAAAATCTGTATGAATCTAAATGAAGGAATGATACGAATGGATGAAAAAAAGCTAGGCGATCTAGTAACAGGTATATATAAAACTGGGAAATATATAGGGGAAATAACAGCTATTAAAGAAATCCATTATTTAGTAAAAGTAAAAGCCGTCTTAAAACATCCAACGCAAGGTGATTTACATAATCCTAAGCAAGCAGAAGTCCAATTTTTCCACGAACGACGAGCATTAGCTCTTAATGAACAAACAAATATCCCCAAACAAATGGTTAAACATTATGAAGGTTCAATTCCAGATTATGATGAGTCGCTTAAAGACGCCATTACGAAATTAAAAGTAGAGTTAGAACAAATGGGGAATGATTGGGCAGAACATTCACTTGCTAACATTACATCCTTAGAGAAAGATTATTTTCCAAATAAATAAACATAGAGTATGGAGTAGATCTTAAAGCTCCCTTCATTCCTCTTGAATAGCTGCTAATATAGTAGTCAGGGACTTCTGGCTACTATGTAGCATATTTATTTAGAAGTTTAGCCAAATCAATATGATCACCTATTGTCGGGGGAGTTGGCTTTTGTAGGTAACGTTTATCCTCTTCAACAAGCTTGAACAAATTATAGGTAGTTAAAGCGTCATCAAGAGCACAATGATGTTGGCCAGTAGCTTTTTTCCCATACCCCTCAACAGCCTTCCAAAGACCTGTTTGATTCCGATCCCCAAAAAATTTCTTGTATTCCATTGATAAGTCTCTAAAATTCCCTTTGAAAGGAAACTTCCCATCGTTTATTTGACAATTTTGACGTAGTACTTTCATATCCATATTCCCCCATGTAACGACTGTATTGAGAGAATGATCATTATACTTCGATAGTTTTGTTAGTAATTCCGAAAAGGTTATACCATTATTAATCTTGGATTGAGTTAGTTGAAGAAACGTTTTACAACGCTCACTTAATATGGGGAAACTTATTGGTTTAACATATGAGGAAAATTGTTCTTCAATTTCTTGGTTCAAAACAGAAACAATACCAACTTCTATAATTTCCGGAAAAAATCCTTTTGGGTTGGATTTTCCTTCTGGCATCGTAAATTCAAAATCAATAAATAAAAGCCTTTCTAGCTTCTCCACTTCTATTCACCTCCTATTCTATAACGTATTCTCTCTATTATTATATCATCGTAACAGCAGATTAAACCTCAATTTTTCTAAAAATAATGAATTACCCCTTGTCTATTTTTATAGCTGCGATCATGTTTGAATATAATTAGGCTCTTTGATTAATGCTACCATTTTAAAGAAAACTGGAAGGGAGGTCGGAATACCAATTTTAACGTTTATAAAAATTAAGCCGCAAGTTGCAAGAATCGGTTACAATAAGACTAGACTAGTATCTTTTTGATTCTTTTTATCTCATTCTTAATCTAGATTTGCTATCTAACTAGTAGAAATATATCTCGAAGAATATAAATTTGATCTATAGATTAAAAAATGACTATTTAATAGAAAGTGTGTGGATTAATTTGCGAAGTATATTTGGGTGGATTTGTATTATTATCATGGTGCCCATCTTTATTTTCAGCGGTTTCGTTGCAGGTAAGGAATCTAAGGCAGTAAAAGGATTAGGAACTGTTTTAGACGAACAGATTCCGATAGAATCTGTTGAATTAGCAGAAAATAGCTACATTTTTGACCATGAAGGCGAGCTAATATCAGAAATAACCTCCGAACAGCAAAGTCGAGTCTATATGAACTCCAATGATATTCCTGATATAGTTAAAACGCTATATATCACTTCAGAAGATCAACGTTTCTTTGAACATATAGGATTTGATGCTGCTAGTATGATGCGGGCTGTTTTTATTAATGCTCAAAACCAATCTGTCGAACAAGGTGGTAGTACAATTACACAACAGCTTGCTCGTAATGTTTATTTATCATTTGAGCAAACCTATAACCGCAAGCTTAGTGAACTCCTTTATTCCTATCAACTTGAAAAGAACTTCACAAAAGAACAAATACTTGAAGGTTACTTAAATGCTATTTATTTTGGAAACGGAACGTATGGAATCGGCACTGCGGCTACACACTATTTCAATCGCCAGCTACAAGAGCTGAATCTAGCAGAACTTGTGTTTATTAGTGCCATACCAAATAATCCAACAATGTATGATCCGATAAAAAACTTCACAAAAACGAAAGAACGACAAGAACGATTATTGGAAATGTTATATAAAAACAGTATGATATCACAACAGGAATTGGAAAATGCAATCGAGTTTCCTATTAAGCTTACCATCAGAGAACCTGTTGACAACTATGCTGACTATGTCACGTTCGTTCATAAAGAATTAAAACAATTGCTATCAGACAAAGAGGGATATGCTACAAGACTAGCTAATGGCGAAGATGCAAAAACAATTGACAAACAACTTACCGAACGAGTTAAAAAGGTGATCTCCCAAGGGATTATTATTCATACAGCACTTGAAACGAATAAACAAGATCGATTAAATCAAGCGATGAAGACCCATCTACCAGCAAGTGATGTTCAGGGTGCTGCAGCTGTTATTGATCATCAAACACATAGAATTGTTGCTTTATCAGGTGGGAAAGACTATGAAAAATTTTCATTTAATCGCGCTTACCAGGCATATAGACAACCAGGTTCTGCGATAAAGCCCCTGCTGGATTATGCACCCTATATTGATATAAAAGGAGTAACAGCAAAATCTAAAATTGATGCTGGTGCCTATTGTAAACCTGACTACTGTCCGAAAAATTACACTAAGGAAAATTATGGGACGGTCTCACTTGACACAGCTTTAAAATACTCTTATAACACAGCTGCTGTTCGAATGCTTGATGAAATAGGGATAGATAAAGGACTTTCATATTTACAGCCATTTGGATTCTCTTCTCTATCGAAAAATGATACTGGACTCGCACTTGCAATAGGAGGTTTTGCTGTCGGTGTTTCACCACTTGAGATAACGAACGCGTATACGACATTTGGTAACAATGGTCTATTTTATGATAATCACTCCATTACAAAGGTAACCGACAAGTCAGGCAAAACATTGTATGAATGGAAAGATGAGCCTGTGCGTGTATGGAAAGAAACGACTAACGAACAAATGAGATCGTTATTAGCTTCTGTTGTCAAAGGTGGAACAGGTCAAAAGGCATCAGTATCATCTGAGTATATAGGTGGGAAAACAGGCACAACCAATGATTATAGAGATTTGTGGTTTGTTGGTTTAACTGACAGATATACTGCAGGAGTATGGGTAGGTAAAGATAGAAATGGCAATGTTAGAAACAGTTATGACAAAGGTCCGCAAATGCTTATTTGGAAGGATGTCATGAAATAAACTTTTCTCCTAGCTAATCTATAGAAAGAAGGGTGACTATGAAAACAGGGTACGAACCTATTTTGCTGTTCGATGGAGATTGTCACTTTTGTGATCAATCTGTCCAATTTGTGATCAAGCATGATAAACGAGAGGTCTTTCATTTCGCTGCTCTCCAATCGAGTTTTGGTCAACAACTTTTAACTGATTACAATCTCCCAACAAATGATTTTGACAGCTTTGTTCTCATCAATCAAAAAGGGAGCTACACAAAATCAACAGCAGCCCTTCATGTCTGTTTAGAGTTAGGTGGACTTTGGAGAATTCTATACCTATTTGTGTTTCTTCCAAGACCACTAAGGAATGGTATCTACAACTTTGTAGCAAAGAACCGATACAAATGGTTTGGTAAAAAGAAACAGTGCTTAATTCCTTCACCTGAAATCCGAAAGCGATTTTTATCGTAGAGTGATTCATCGAATACTGAAAAGAACATAAAAAAGATGGAGTACTTCTGAACTGAAGTCGCTCCATCCTTTTTTTGTAAGAATTAAACTAGATCTAACACGAATAGTTAGCGAGTTTTTCTACTCATTTTTGCAACTATTTTATTCTATCTATCTTGTTTACACTGGTAGGCTCGCCATCACACTATTATAGAGTCTAAAACATAAATATAATGTCCCTAATAGAAAAATGAACCAAAAGAACACATGAAATAACACTAAACCGATTAATGAAGGAGACGTTAATGAGCTACTAAATTTGTATACGATATAAATAAAATAACAAATAGTTGCTAAAAGAAAACAGCCTACTATTGCAATCGGATATTGAATCGCAACTAAGGAAAGTGCACCCCCAATTAAGTAAAAGGAAGAACCCCCTCTTATACTTGTAAGGTTTTCCCCTGCAACATCTTTAGAGAAAAACAACAATGAAAGCTCCGTCACCGTGTTCGCAATTAACTTCAACGCTGAAAAAACCATGAAATAAAGTAACGCAAATAAAATAAATAATGCGAGCTTTATCCCATTATTCGAAAAGAATTCCAACATCCCATCATAGATTCCTAAAATCTGCAAATAATCAATGACAATCATGACAGTAGCAATTGATAATGATGTGCTAAACAAAAGGATCGTTATTAGTGGAAAATAGCTAGTAAAGTATGTATTTTTCATTCTCAATCTCCAATTTTCATTATATATAAACCTACTTAATTTCTCTTTATAATTTCTTTATTATTATGAATCAGTCAGTCCCTTTTGACAAGCGGACTTCCCATTTAAACTTTTATTACAAGTTGGAATATAAGGGAATACAACAACCATGATGGAAAATATATAAAAAACAGGATGTTTGTTTTTCACATCCTGTTACTTAGCCACGACCCGAACATATTCCCGAGGTTTAAACTTTTCGAAGACATTCGCTTCTTCCGTTAAAAAATTTACTGGAGTCTCTACATTTGTTAACTGAATGGTTGTTTCATCCACATTAATAGGTTCGACATATTCTCTTTTTAATTTTTCATTCATATACCAAGCACTACTGAACATTGATGAAAACACGCATCCTGCGACAAGAAACTTCATTTTTCGCATGGAATCACCTCAAGATTATCATGCTCTTTAGATCTTTTGAATATACAAGTTAGCAGAAATTTGATATCATTTTTATGTTCATATGAACTCGAAATGATGAATATTGATAAAAAATTCATAGTTAACCATTTTCTCGAACATATTAATTCAGTAAGATTCTTTTTTTAAAGGTTGTTGTTTTCAATCCAAAAAAAATCGGTCATTGAATTTAGTGGCTTTTTAAAAGAAAAAGGCTGAGTAATTGAAGGAAAAGAGCACGAAGGCAGGCTTAATTAAAGAAGAGTTTTTTACGTAAAACAGTCATCTTTACGAAAACAGCTATCAGTAAATTGTGTTCATGCTTTAACAATGTTTTTCAATATTTTTATTGCCATTCTGTAAGGAGGTTTAATTATGACAATACTACATTTGGCAATTTTATTACCTTTTATTTTTGCCATATTTGTTCCCATTCTGTATAAGTTTTTCCAAAGGATACATACAGGGTGGTTCGTTTTAGTAATACCTATTTTACTATTTGTTTACTTCATCCAATTTATTGACACAACAATGAACGGTGAAGCAATCATCCAGACTGCCAATTGGATTCCTTCTCTTGGTATCAATTTCACAGCATACATAGATGGATTAGGTTTACTCTTTGCTCTAATCATCACTGGAATAGGTGCACTTGTTGTTCTTTATTCAATTTACTATTTATCTAAGGAAAAAGAAAAACTGAATACGTTTTATGTCTATTTGTTAATGTTCATGGGTTCTATGTTAGGTGTTGTCCTATCGGATAACTTAATTGTCCTTTATACGTTTTGGGAATTTACTTCCCTTTCATCATTCCTGTTAATTGGTTTTTGGTATAAGCGTGAGAAATCTCGTTATGGTGCACAAAAGTCAATGATGATTACCATTTTTGGTGGTCTACTCATGCTCGGTGGGTTTATCATGCTGAATATCATGACAAATTCATTTAGTATTAGAGAAATCATCGGACAGGTTCCAGAAATCGTACAACATGAATTATTTGTTCCAGCCTTAATCCTTATTCTTTTTGGAGCATTTACAAAGTCAGCACAATTTCCGTTTTATATTTGGTTGCCAGATGCAATGGAGGCTCCGACACCAGTAAGTGCGTATCTCCACTCAGCAACAATGGTTAAAGCAGGTATCTATTTAGTAGCTAGATTTAGCCCAGTATTTGCGGGAACACCTGAGTGGTTTTGGATTGTGTCAGCTTTCGGTATCGTTACGATGTTCTGGGGCTCCTTTAATGCTGTAAAACAAACAGATTTAAAAGGTATCCTTGCCTTCTCAACTGTTAGTCAACTTGGAATGATCATGTCGATGCTTGGTGTCGGTTCAGCTGCCTTGGCCCTCGATTCAATCGATAATAGCGTCTATACGGTTGCTACTCTCGCCGCGGTCTTCCATTTGATTAATCATGCTACCTTTAAAGGAAGTTTATTTATGGTCGTTGGGATTATCGATCATGAAACAGGTACTCGGGATATTCGTAAACTTGGTGGATTAATGAGCTTTATGCCAATTACGTTTACAATCTCGATCATCGGTGCCTTTTCAATGGCAGGCTTACCGCCATTCAATGGCTTTTTAAGTAAGGAAATGTTCTTTACAAGTATGATCCGCGTTCTTGAAATGGATATTTTCAACTTGGAGACGATTGGATTTTTACTCCCTGTTATTGCATGGGTTGGTAGTATTTTCACCTTCATCTATAGCATGGTGCTTGTCTTTAAGACTTTCACAGGTAAGTATCAACCTGGAAAGTTAAAGAAAAAGCCACATGAGGCACCCATCGGTATGCTTATATCACCGATTATCCTTGCTTCTCTTGTCGTTATTTTCTTCTTCTTCCCTAACTTACTTGCGTATACGTTAATTGAACCTGCAATGGCTTCAATTATCCCAGGTCTACTTGGGAATGAGGAACATTTTCATGTCCATATCTCACAATGGCATGGAGCTAATTTAGAGCTTTATATGACAATTGGTGTCATTTTGGTAGGAACACTTGCCTACCTATCACTTGAAAAGTGGCGTGGTGTTTATCGTCTAACACCAAAAAAATTAACGCTTAATAAAGGCTATGATGCCGCCATGCGTAGTCTTGATAAATCTTCGGCAAAGATAACAAATTTCTATATGACAGGTTATATTCGCGATTACTTAGCGTACATCTTTACGTTTTTTATCATTATCATAGGTACATCACTTGTTTTGAAAGAAGGCTTCTCTTTTTCATTAAAGGGGACAGCTCCTATTGGTATATATGAATCCGTTCTTGCCCTCGTAATGGTGATAGGAACCATCACTGTACTGTTGGCAAAATCTCGGCTAACCTCGATTATAGCGCTTGGGTCAGTCGGATATTCTTTATCACTGTTTTTCGTCCTGTTCCGTGCACCTGATTTAGCACTTACTCAGTTATGTGTCGAAACGGTATCAGTCGCTCTCTTCTTACTCTGTTTTTATCACTTACCAGAATTTAAGAAAAGAGAAAAAAAGGTGCGCTTTAAAATAACAAATTTGCTTATCTCGTTAGGGGTAGGATCAATTGTTACCATACTAGCTTTATCTGCAAATAGTCAGCGTATATCAGAAAAGATCTCTTCATATTATATCGAAAACAGCTATGAGCTTGCTGGTGGTAAAAACATGGTTAACGTCATCCTTGTCGATTTTAGAGGCTTCGATACTTTATTTGAGATTACCGTTCTAGGTATTGCTGCTTTAGGAATTTTTAGTATGATCCGCCTACAAGTCAGAAAGGAGGAAGAAGGATGAAAAAAACAAACGTAAAGACTAATGATGTCATCTTTCAGACTGCTACAAAGGTCATCGTGTTTATCATTATTATCTATTCGTTGCATCTCTTCTTTTCTGGTCATTACACCCCAGGTGGAGGTTTTATTGGCGGATTAATGACATCCGGAGCACTTGTACTATTATTATTAGCTTTTGATATAAAGACAGTGGTGAATATATTGCCAATAGATTACATCAAATTGGCTGCAACTGGTTTATTAATAGCTTTACTTACCGGAATGGGTTCCTTCTTCTTTGATGTTCCATTTCTAACGCATACATTTAGTTATGTGGAGCTCCCAATACTGGGTGAGACATCATTGGCAACAGCTGTTCTATTTGATCTAGGTGTTTATCTTGTTGTTATCGGTGTAACGATGACCATTATTCAAACGATTGGAGAGACGGAATAATGGAAGTATTAATGTCTATTGTTGTAGGTATATTGTTTAGTGCTGCGACGTATTTAATGTTATCTAGAAGCTTATTACGTATCATCATCGGCACTGGCTTATTGAGCCATGGTACACATCTATTGCTTCTTACAATGGGTGGTTTAAAAAAAGGTGCTGCACCACTACTTGGTGAGCATGCACAAAGTTATGTCGATCCACTTCCACAAGCTTTAATTTTAACGGCAATCGTTATTAGCTTTGGAGTTACAGCCTTCTTCCTTGTTCTTGCATATCGTTCATATCAAGAACTTGGAACAGATGATATGGATCAACTAAGGGGAAATGATCAATATGAATAACTTAATTATTTTACCAATCGTCATACCATTATTAACCGGAATACTCTTAATCTTTTTTAATAAAAAAATTAAGATACAGAAATGGCTTAGCTTGATCGCATCCATCTCTGGCATAGTTAGTGCAAGTTTAATTGTACAAGTCGTTCATGAAAATGGGATACAAACGTTAGAACTAGGGGGCTGGGAGGCACCATTTGGTATTGTTCTAGTAGCTGATATGTATTCTAGCTTATTAGTTTTAACAACTAGTATCATCGGATTAACCGCACTGTTATTTGCCTTTTCTTCGATAGATGCCCAGAGAGAGAAGTTTTATTTTTACTCTGGTGTGCAGTTTTTGATTCTAGGTGTAACGGGGGCTTTTCTAACCGGAGATATCTTTAATCTATTTGTGTTTTTTGAGGTTATGCTAATGTCTTCCTATATGTTAATTGTATTGGGGAGCTCGAAGTCACAATTAAGGGAATCAATTAAGTACATTCTTGTAAATGTCATCTCTTCTGCACTTTTCGTCATTGCAGTTGCATACCTTTATGCCATTACTGGTACACTCAATTTGGCTGATTTAAGTGTGAAAATTGCTGAAATGGGACAATCCGGGTTACTTACAGTTATATCCATTTTGTTTTTAATCGTGTTTGGTCTAAAGGGAGCTCTTTTCCCATTATTCTTTTGGTTACCGGGTTCCTACAAAGCACCGCCTTCAGTTGTCACTGCCCTTTTCGGAGCATTACTAACAAAGGTGGGAATCTATTCAATTACAAGAATATATACACTAATCTTTTATCACGATCCAAGCTTTACTCATCAAATTCTCGCCTGGCTAGCAGCGTTAACGATTATTTTTGGTGTCATTGGCTCAATCGCTTATTGGGATATCAAAAAAATTGTTATTTATAACATCATTACTGCTGTCGGAGTTATTTTATTTGGTATTGCTGCAAATACTCGTGATTCAATCGAAGGGTCCATCTATTATTTATTACATGATATGATTATAAAGGGAGCTCTGTTTTTCTTAGTCGGAGTGATTATTACCATTACTGGTACAAGTAATTTACGAAAGTTTAGCGGATTAATCTCAAGCCATCCGTTCCTTGCTTGGCTGTTCTTTATTTCTGCCATATCTCTTGCAGGCATTCCACCACTAAGTGGATTTATTGGAAAGCTTAAAATTGTGAAAGGCGGTTTCGATGCTGGAGAATACACGATCTCGATCATTGTATTACTATCAAGTTTATTGGTTCTATATTCAGTTATGAAAATCTTTATCCATGGCTTCTGGGGAGAACCTAAGGGCGAGGTTAATGTTTCAAAAGGATCCCTCAAAGGTCTTTTGTTACCCATTATAATCCTACTATCCTTGTCTATCATTTATGGTTTCGGTGTAGAGTCGATTGCTCCTTATATAACCCAAGCTGCTGATACTCTGATTGATCCAACAATTTATATCCAAGCCGTATTGAAGGAGTAGTGCATATGGCATTTCAAATTTTACTTAATTTTTTTCTAGCATTTATTTGGATGTTTTTATCTAATGATTATAGCCCTCTTGCTTTTTTTAAAGGCTATTTCTTTGGAGGATTAATTATCTTTGCACTGAGAAGATTCTTTGATCATCGCTTTTATATGGCAAATATACTAGCTGTTATCAGACTGATTCTCCTCTTTGGTAGTGAGCTAATTAAATCAAACTTTGCTGTATTCAAGGTGATCTTGTCACCAAAGCTTTCAATAAGACCAGGAATTTTCTCTCTTGAGACTGATTTAAAGAAAGATTGGGAAATCACTGTTTTATCCAATTTAATTACATTAACACCTGGTACACTTGTCATAGAGGTTTCAGAAGATAAAAAGACACTTTATATCCATGCAATGGATATAGATGATGCGGAGCAAGCAAAAATAGATATTAAGAATACATTTGAGAAAGCCATTAGGGAGGTGAGTCGTTAATGTTTGATCTTGTTATTAAAATTTCATTATTACTCGTAGCGATTTCAACTTTACTATTTATTTACCGGTTAATTAAGGGTCCTTCGATTCCTGATCGAGTTATCGCTCTTGATGCAATTGGCATAAACCTGATTGCCATGACGGCTATCACCTCTATTGCTCTCAACACAATGGCTTTCGTTGAGGTTATTCTGCTACTAGGAATTTTAGCGTTTATTGGTACAGTTGCCTTTTCTAAATATTTAGAGAAAGGAGAAATCATCGAAAATGAACCAAATAAGTGAATTTATCGTCGGTTTTTTTATTCTCCTAGGGGCTTTGCTTAGTTTAATCGCGGCAATTGGTGTTGTTAGATTACCAGATGTATACACACGCAACCATGCAGCATCCAAGAGCACGACACTGGGTATCATCTGTATTCTCTTAGGTTTGTTTTTGTATTTCCTACTTTTTGATCATCATGCGAACGCTCGAGTCCTACTAGGATCTATCTTTGTCCTTATTACTGCTCCAGTTGCTGGTCACTTAATAAGCAGAGCTGCTTATAATACAGGTATTCCATTATGGGAAAACAGTGTACAGGATGATCTAAAAAGGGATAGAAAGAGAAAAACGCAAAAAGGTAGATAAGCGCTCTGCTTATCTACTTTTTTGTTATTTCCTTTTATGCAAATTAGTAACATTTGTTAAGCAAGATCATTTCTTTTTTCTCAAAATAGCCATTGTGCATCTGGATAAACAAACAAGTTCATTCTCCTCATCAACAATCTTTATTTCCCAAACCATAGTAGTTTTCCCCCGATGTACAGGCTTAGCATAAGCAGTTACAACACCAGACTTTTTCCCTTTAATATGATTGGCATTAATCTCTAATCCCACACAGGTTTCCGTCTCTTGATCCACTAAATAGTAAGCGCCAATACTAGCGGCTGTTTCTGCTAAGGCAACAGATGCACCTCCGTGTAAGAGTCCAAATGGTTGATGTGTTCGATGGTCCACGGGCATTGTGGCTACTACTCCCTCTTCAGAGACAGACGTAACCGAAATACCTAAGGTCTCCATTAACGTGTTCTTAACATTAAAGTCCATAATAAAATCCTCCTTTATTTTGAAAGCGCAGGGCGTCCGCTTATGCTAGTCGCCGATGACGCCTGAAGCTAGACACCAAACCTATGTAAAAAGAACTTATAAATTTTGGTACTATTAAAAGGAATTATTAAGAATCAATCAGCTTATTTTCCTTTGCTAAAGCAACAAAATTCAGAAATGAATCTACTCAATAATTCCTTCTGCTTTCGCAATGAGCACCGCTTCCGTCCGTGTACTGACATTTAACTTAGTAAAGATCGATGTCAAACTATACTCAATCGATCTTTTACTCAAGTGAAGGTGATCAGCTATTTCCTGATTGGTCAGTCCCTTTTCTACCTCATGTAAAATCGCCTTTTCACGATCATTAAAAACCGTATCACTTAATTCAGTCTCAGTCGTCTTGTTTTGCTTTGGATCTAGTATCTTCCTAATAAGATGATAGGGAACAACTATATCACCATTTATTACATGTCCAATATAATCCATCAGTTTTTCCTTTGATTCTGTTTTGCTTACTGCTCCATGAATCCCTAGACGGATTGCCTCTTCAAAATAGTCATCTACATCATAACCAGTATAAAGAATAACCTTACATGAATTGTTCATACTAATAATTTTTTTAGAGAGCTCTATCCCATTAATATCACCTAAGTTTAAGTCCATGAGTATCACATCAAATTTAATGAAATCAAATGCCTCAATCGCTTCAATCGTATATGGGGGGGTTAAACAATCAATCTGTATTCCTGGTTCTACCTCGAGAATGGCCTTTGTGCCTTCCCTTACAGCGGGATGATCATCAACAACTAATATATGTATCACTTTTTTCACCCTTTATCAAAAATCCTTTTTCGTGTTTTCCTTTATTTTAGAAAAGGACCTGGCAGTTGCCAAGTCCTCCCGTTTCTACTATATCTCAATATCTACTTTTAAACCATCACCTATTGATGTAGTGATATTAATTGTGCCCTTCAAGGCTTTAACACGCTCACTTATTCCAGAAAGACCCATACTCTCAGTTTCATCACTCACTCCATTGTATACAAAACCAATCCCATTATCTTCATAGTGAAGAACAATTTTATCTTTTATACAGACAAGAATAATTAATACATGCGAAGCTTTTGAATGTTTTTGTGCGTTCGTGAGTAACTCTTGGACAATTCGATAAAGATTTAATTGTGTATCAATATCAAGGGTTGTCGTGAAATTACCAGTATTTAATCTAATTTCAAAATCAACAAGATCTTGGTATTGCATAACAAGTTTGTTCAGTGCTTTTACTAAACCTAAATCATAGAGCAATTGCGGACGTAGTTCCTGACATGTCTCACGAGTTGTTTTAATAATTCTAGTCATGTTACTATTCATCTCTTGTAACTGACTTTTCAATTGGTCTGATTTTACTTCTACCCCAGCTAAAGCTAGTTCACACTGCCTTTTTAAAGAAACAAGATCTTGCAGTACAGAGTCATGTAGATCCTTAGCAAGATTTGATCGTTGTTTCTCCTCTATCGAGAATAAAAGTTTCGTAAGCCAAGCTGGATTTTGCCCCTCTGTCTTCACCTCTTGCAGATGGTGCAATAATTCATCAATCTTCAAAAAGTTCTCCAAAGAGACATTTGTATAGAACGAAAGTGTTTTAAGCCAAGAGATCTCATCTCGGGTTAATATTGGTGTATTTAAAATAGATACGCAAAGTAAAATGTAGCTTTTGTTCTCTGTTTCACCAATATTAATAACAAAACCTTTGTTTAACTCAATGATCTTACCAATTTCATTAGATACATTTTTTATCTCGGTAGTATATGGACCGTAATCTACCTCTTTGGCAAGTGGGTCAACTGAGGTAATATTTTTCGATTTATCGACTTCAATAATGTACGCTTTACTAACTAACAAAACATCCAAAATAACATGTTTTAATTCGGAGACAACCTGATCCAAATTATTCGCCTTCCGAATGCTTTGTGTATATTTAAAAATACTATCCTGATAATTATATTTTTCAGAAAATCGCTTAAGTCGGAATTTAAAGTCAAAGATTTCTTTAATGTAGAACACTATAACAAGTGCTATAAAGACTATTATAGCAAGTTTTATTTGATAAAAACTTGGATTACCTTCTTTTAAATTCAACATTATTCCTATTAATAAAAAGGTTGGAATAATAGCTAATAAAGAATAATATCTAATTCTCCCTAATAAAAATTCAATATCGTATATTTTAGTAGCTAAAAATTGATAAACTAATGATAAAGGAATTAATACAAGGAATGCAGCCAAAAATGTTGGTGGAAATACATATTTCTGAAAAATTAAAAAGGGTAGCACATAGAATATTAAAAATGGTGAAAACGCTAAGATATTAGTAACAATTAATACTTTAACTATATATGACTGTTCAGAATACTTTATCTTCTTTAAACCTAAGATCTTTAATAAAAAAGTACAAACCAACATTATAAAGAATGAACTTAAATTAAGGACTCTATTAAGACCGAAGTAATATTCTATGAATATTTGAGCAATTTCTGCAATTAAATTTATTAAAACAATCAAATAACCAATATAAACATAATTAATGCTAAATAGCCTTTTACCTAATTCGAGAAAATACTGATATAAAAAGTGAAGATAGCTTACAGGTACCAACAGAAATAAACATAAATTAACATAACGACTAATTTCGTCCCCTTTTGATGAACCTGTTGCTGTTATATAAGCCATAGCAATTATTAACAAAAAAAGGTTTAATAAGTTTGCCGATTTTAAATTTACACTTTTGTTTGATTTATAAATATAAAAACTACAGAATAGACACAGAGTCAACACAGTAAATGGAATAATTATTATTAATAAACTCTGGGTGCTGAAAATTAAAGAGTTAGAAAGTGAATACTCTTTATTAACACCATCTCTACTGAGAGTAAAAGACTCAACTTGCTCGATTACATTTTTATCTATCACAGGTCCATGTTTAAGTGGATCATTATCGTTAACCTCAATTAGGACATCACCAATTTTAATACCTATTTTTTCAGCCCATGATTTTGGTTCTATATTTGTTACTGTTACTTGACCATTTGAACTAATCTGTACATTTGCACCAACATATGGAAAATTTAAATTCAAAAAGGTCATGTAAATCGAAAGGATTATACTTAATAATACAAATAATTGGTATGTTTTATTGAAGTTATTACGCATTACAACCACCTATCTAAGAATTAAACCCAAAATGTATTTAACAATTTCCCTGTACCTAGAATCCCATTAATAATCCCCAAAACATCATCCAATTCAACACCTAATAAGCTTGCTTGTCCACTTACAACCTTCTCTAGTACATCTGGATTCTCAATTAAAAAGTTTACAATTTCCTGCATGGTTATCTCCCCTTATTAGTTGGTTTTTGAGTTTAGTATAAAATGAGACTTTAAGTCCTCAATATGATTAGCTTCAATTGGTAATTTATCTATTATTTTAGTTGCTCGATTTAAGGCGATTTGTTTCATTACATTTAAATATTGAGCAACACCTGATTCGGCTAATTTGTTTTTATACTGTTCTATGCTGCCATATGTCTCATTATAATCTTTTTTACTATCAAGAAATGTTAATACTTCAAGTGCATGCTCATTATAGGACTTTTGTAAATAAAGCAATGCCAATGACCTTTTTTCTAACGTACTGTCTTTTTTCAGCGGGTTAAATAGATCTCGAAAATCGTTTTCAATTTGTGCGGCAATTCCTAATTGATATGCGTATTCTTCTACTTCAGGAAAATTCACCTCAGCTAATAACATACCTGATACACAAGCTAAAGCAATAAGTGAGCCAGATTTACTTTTCATTACCTTTAAACACTCTTCTTCTGTACTGAATGTGTTTTGTAAATCTTCATGTTGTCCTTCCATTGCTTGAATGGAGTATTGAAGAAGGGCATTTAAAATTTGGAGCTTTGAGGGAGAAGAAAGGGCTAATACCGTTTGTTGACTAAGAGTATAAAGAGTTGTTGCCGCATTTAATGCAATCGATGGATCTACCTGCATCCAAGGCTCCTTCATATTATCTAAGTCTTCTAGATCATCAAACATGTCAAACGATAAAATTAGTAGTTCGATCGCTGTAGCAAGTTGGTGGGCTTCTGAGCTTTTCCCTCCAAATGCTTTGTGGTGCACAAGGACTAATTGACCAAAGTTCAATTTTTTCTTTGAATGAACAAAGGAGAGCAACAGTTGCTGTAGCTCAGATAGCTTAATTTGTGAGGTAATTGTCTTAATCATATATTGTTTCACAAAAACCACTTCTTCTACCTTACCTATTTAAATCACCCCTTCGGCTTTATATTACTATATATCTGTGCCTATGAGTAGTAAAAGTAGGAATTTCTACCTCTATGTATCTCTTATTTTCATCTACCAATACAGTAATTGTCAATAAATAACATAAAAAAACTTGGCAGGATGCCAAGTTTTTAGGGTGATTTTTTAGGATACGTTTAAAAATGCATATTTATCATACTTATCTATACTTTTATTTATACTTTTCAATGATTCCTTCGTTTCTCGGATCTCTTTTTCCAAGTTAAGTAACATCTGTGTCATCTCTTCGATTTTTTGCTGATCCATGTTTCCACTCTCCTCTTGTATTTATTAAGCGAATGTATGGCCAACGCACACAAAATCATTTGCCTCTCTATAGCTAATTCTAACGTAATTGATTACAATTATCACCGAAAATAATTCGAACTACTCAGTGCGTGATACCGCAATTGAAACGCAATAGTCTAAAATATACATTTTTAGGGACTCCACCACAACCATATACCCGTTACAAACAAGGTTTAAACCTTATTAAACATTAAATTTTTTACTTTTTTAAAAAAAATAGCTAATTATTATTTAGGATAAATAACCCAGAGTCTTTGTAACTAATTTTTGTGAAGAATATCTTCTGAGGTGAATCCGCAAACCCAGCTTTATAAAATAAAAAAAGACTTACCCTTATATTTTCTAAATTTCACAATAGAAAACATATGAGTTAGCCTACTTATTACACTGTTAATATGTTGTGTTCGAAAATATTTTGTGCCTTTAAAATAGCTAATTCAATTAATTCCGTCTTTTTCTCCTTAGGTCCGTGATACTCTAAAGTGTAATCCTCAATCCCAGTCTTTGAAAACAAGCACTCCATTTTAACTTTGCAATTGTCCTTCATAACTGAAAAAACAGCAACCATCTTATCGTCCAACACAAAAAACGTTGGCTGCACTCCCATAGAGAAAAAAACCTCCTTTACTATTAACAATTAACATTCAAAAGACCAACAACCATAATTGCTGAGTTTACTAGTCATTTCGACAAAGACATCTGTTACCCTTCTTTTACTCTTTAAATTAGCAGACTTTTCATTCTCTTTACAATTTCTTAATTTTTTTCACTTCACTATCTGTTAATTATGATCAGCTACTATCTAAAAAAGCAGTGAAACTACTAACTGCGGTGAAAAATTGTGAATTTATTCTCAAATGTTTTTTTTACATCTCTTCTTTCAACTGTTGTGATTGACTTAACATTAGTTGAAGAAAATGCCATTTTAATAGATCTTCCCACAAGAACCTTCCTTAAGAACAACAAAAAAAGTTCCTACTAGGAACATTGGAAGCAATTATTATTAGGATGGGTTGCAACAATGGTAGTTGTTTACTTGTTAAATATACCTAGCCTTATGTTTTTAGGAGTATAACAGAAGCAAAAGATCACGAAGTTAAGTCTGGGAATAGTATATAGACAGCAATTAAAACAATTATTATAGCTGATGCCGGTACTGCTAATGATAGCGTGCCGCGGGTTGTAGCTTGGATAGCTGTTAAAATAATTGTCAAACAGTACCTTGTTTATTCACGCTTATTTCATTAAAGCAGCAACACCCAAAAAGCTGTTGCCCTTTGCTTATTTTAGAAGTCATATGAATTTAACATCATTTAAAACTCTCATCATGAAAAATGCTTCCTACTTTCAAAAGTAGTCAGGCTGTCAAAACTGCTTTAAAAGGTTTATTGTTAGTTTCAACCAGCCAAAGAAAGAAAACCATAATGGTACACTTAATAATGACGCCCAGAGCATTCCTTTGAAAAAGTTTTCTTCGTGCACTCTTATCACACCTTTCAAAATCAGATCCAATTATCTTTATTATTTCCATGGTGTATGTTTTTAAACAAAAGAAAACGCTTACAATTGTATTTTTTGTATTACTACTACTTTATTCATTATGTATAACATAATTCCTCTATAAATCATTCTTCATTTTGTTACATTGTTTTTACAATATACCCTTCACTCAACCTTTTAAACCGCATATAGTGTTACATAAATTATTGAGGGGTGAAGAGAAAATGCCTGCGATTAATGGGACCCAATACTTAGAACGTATGGATCTATTAAAACCAAACCTGTGGTTGAAAGGGGAAAGGGTAGAAGGAAAATTGTCGGAGCACCCAGCATTCACTGGAGTCATAAAAACGAAGGCTACACTATACGATACACAAAGTCAGCCAGATCTTATAGAAAAAATGACTTATAAGTCACCCACAACCGGAGATCGAGTCGGTTTATCTTTCCTGCAACCAAGAACAAAAGAAGATTTGGAGATCCGGAGGTTTATGATACAAACTTGGGCATCAAAGTCAGCTGGGATAATGGGACGTACGCCTGACTACTTGAACACTGTCATCATGACATTAGCTGTCTCCGCAAGTATACTAAATGATCAAAATCAGGAATTCAGTAAAAATCTCGTCAATTTATACGAAACGGCAAGAGAAAAGGATCTTTCATTCACACATAGCTTTATTAATCCTCAAATTAATCGATCTTCAAATTATACAGAAGTCTCAGATAACCCCATTGCAGCAAAGATTGTCAAAAAGGGATCCGATGGAATCACTGTACAGGGAGCTAGACTTCTTGCAACACAAGGAGGTATGACAGATCAGGTATTTATTTTCCCAACAGGGTCAAAATTTGATGGTGATGAATATGCTTTTTCATTTTGTGTCCCAACAGAAACAGAAGGTTTAAAGTTTGTTTGTCGAGAATCATTTTACCAAGGTTCATCTACTTTTAATTATCCACTTTCATCTCGTTTTCATGAAATGGATACGATGATTATTTTTGACAACGTCCTCGTTCCATGGGAGCAAGTGTTTTTTTATCAACAACAAGACATCGCACATCGCCTTTTTTCAAGGAGTAGTTTTACATCCCAAACCCTCCATCAAGTTGTGATTAGACAGATTACCAAAACAGAGTTTATTCTAGGTCTTTCGCAAACGATGGTTTCTACATTGAGGTTATCCGAATATCAGCATATACAAGAAAAAGTAAGTGAAATTATTATTGCCTTAGAAACAATGAAAGCATTATTAGACCGTGCAGAACTCCTGGCAACTGAAGATGAATGGGGAACTATGACTCCACATATACACTCATTATACGTAGCTATAAACTTGTTTCCTAAGCTGTATCCACGCATGATTGAAATCCTCCAACTAATCGGTGCAGGTGGTCTGGTCGCAATTCCATCAGAAGAGGATTTCCAATCACCTTTAGCTACTGATTTAGATAAATACTGCCAAGGATCTGGCTGTGATGCGGAAACAAAAACAAAACTCTTTCGATTAACCTGGGATTTGACCATGAGCGCCTTTGGAGCTCGTCAAACACAATATGAACGTTATTTCTTCGGTGATCCGATAAAATTAGCATCAAATTTATATAATGGTTATCCACGAGATCAGTTTATTTATCAGGTTGAGGACTTTTTAGAGAAAAATAAAGAGGAGTAATAAATAACTCCTCTTACCAATTTACATTTCTCCAACCCATTGAACTAGCTTATTTGCTAACTCAGAAGCTGTTTGATCTCCAACTTTAGTTGACAAAGAATTTAATAGGCGCTTATTAAGCACTTCACGATCTTCTTCATATTGGATGATAGTTGACCATTCTACCTCAGGTATTGCAATCATACTCAACTCTTGTTTTTTATTTTCATATATATATACATTCGTAATAAGTTTATTACCGTTATGTACATTAGCTTTTCTAATTTTCATCTAATTCTCCCTTTCCTTCATTAACGATAGTAGCTTACAATCATTTGCTTTATTCCAAGATGTTCCTTTAAAACAACTTGTCCATGAATTTGATGAGAAGAAACAGAGACCATTTCAATAAAAATGGGAATCTCCTATTTACTATGTAGAAGATTCCCCCTTACACTCTGATAAAGGACTTACTAAGTAGGTTTTAAAAAAACTATTTATTTATACCACTAACCTGATCAAATAGGTCTACATCATTGAAATTTGAAATATTAAAGAGATTCTGTGTTTCGATGAAGTCACCAGTATTCCCAGCCCCTGAGCCAATCGAGGTCTTGTTCCCACTCTTTGGTGACAAGCTAAATGTATCTCCAACTGTAAATATTGCATTCCCACCAATTTGATTTAAATGAACCGGACCGACCAATGCAGGCATAGTTTGCCTCCTCATTTCCTAATCTTTTAAAGCTTTATCATATAATATGATACTTAGGTGAATGAGTTCTGTTTAAATGTTTGTATTTTGTATTTTTATCTCATTTTTATATTTATTTCTTAACTTGATTAAACGGATAATATTTAATATGACTGCCTTTAATACTGCATACGTGGGAACAGCTAGAATCATGCCTAGGATACCACCAAAACTACCTGCACCAATTAAAAGCAAAATAATCGTTAGTGGATGCGTATTCAGTCGTTTACCGATAATGAGTGGTGATAAGAAATTACCATCTATCTGTTGAACAATTGTGACTACAACTGCAGCCAAGATTGCCTTTGTTGGTGAATCAAGTAAACCAATGATAACTGCTGGCGCCGCACCAATAAAAGGACCCAGATAAGGAATAATGTTCGCAATTGCGACTACAATACCTAAGATTAATGCATACTCAAGGCCAATAATTGAATATCCAATAAAGCACCCTAATCCTACTGCAAGTGAGACAATTAACTGACCTTGAATATAGGCAGAAAGTGTTTCATTTAAATCTTCAAATATCTTTATACCTTCATGTCGGTATGTATTAGGTAAGACCCTAACTGCTGATGATGGTAGTTTATGACCATCCTTAAGCATATAGAATAAAATAAACGGCACAGTAATCAATGTTAAGGTAATATTCGTTACAACACCTAATACCGTCGTTAAGCTTGACGTAATATTTTCTGGTAAACTAGTGGCATATCCTGTTAATGTTTCTTCTATTTGCTCAAATGAGACATAGTTCTGGTTCATAACCCATTCAAACACCGTTGTTTCTGATAAACCAATGATATAATCACTAAATTCAGATACATATTTCGGGAAATTCTTTACTAAGTCTGTCACCTGTTCGGATAAAATTGGTCCAATAAAGGCTACAAGCAAGGTAATAACACCAATAAAAACAATATACGGAATGAGAATAGCTAATGTTCTAGGTACTTTCCACTTTTCAAGCAACTTTACTAACGGTGCAAAAATAAAAAACAAGATTCCCGCTATTAAAATTGGAAAAAACAAAGTTGACGTAAAGACAATGATCGGTTCAAATAAAAAGGAAACCTTAGAACCTACGAATACAATTAAAAGCAACAATAAAATCTGCAATGTCCAAAAATGAGTCTTCGATTTAAACACAATTTTTCCTCCTGTTTTATACCCACATATTCTCTCTATTTTGAATCATATTAATTTCACAAAGAACTCTATAGTTGTAACTATTTTTAATAGCAAAGATAAATATACTAAGTATTTCTCCATCCGCTGAATGGTATTAATTAAAAATACTTTTCCGAATCTATTATAAATGTACATGATTTTACAAGAGTTTACCAATAAATGTAGACTTTTTTATAAAATTAAGGATTTTCTTTCTGGAATCGATTATGAAGATAAAAATAAAAATGGTTCGACTCTAATAGTCATTACCATTTTATAACACCTTTTACGCTAAGAAAAGTGCCCCATACCCCATTGCCCCAATGATAACAAATGCAGGATGTACCTTCCACTTCTCTAGCAATAGATAACTTATGATAACTAAAAATAATGTTTGCCATATCCCTTTATCTGAATAGGAAGTAAAAAAGAAACTCAATGCCATCATACCTAGTAGTACAGCAATTGTTGGTCTAATATATGTTGTCATTCTTTTTACTTTAGGTGAGTCCTTGTATTTATATAAAAAGCTTAAAAGGATGATCATCAAAATAAGTGACGGGGCAACGGTAGAAAAAACTCCAATAAATCCACCTAATATACCCCCTTGTTGATAGCCAATATAACCAGCCATCTTTGTAGCAATTGGTCCAGGAAGTGCATTTCCTAAGGCTAATACTTCACCAAACTCATTTACATTCATCCAACCATATCGATCAACAACTTCATTTTCAATCAAGGGTATGGAAGCCGGGCCACCTCCGTATCCGAGAATTCCTGGTATGAAGAAAGCTAGGAATATTTGCCAGTATATCATCAGGTATCCCCCTTTTTTATAGCAGGCTCCTGCATCTGCCCCTTATCCTTCTTAATAATTGCAGCAACTAATAAGCATAGAATTAAAATAGCTGGATGTAATCCAACAATCTCCATTAATAAAAAACTCAAGGAAAATAAAGAAAGAGCTTTTCCCCATCCAAGAGACTCTTTTGATCTCTTGAAAAAGTCCCTTGTCAATATCGCTAACATGACTCCAACAACCGGTACCACTGCAGTAGTCATTCCTTGTACCCATGTTAGGTCTTTAAAGGATGCTACTGTTTTCAATAGGACGATCATTAAGATAATTGTCGGTATGATCGTTGAAAGAGTTGCATTAATTAAACCTCTTATACCTGCGACACGATAACCAATATAACCTGCCATTTTAGTTGCAATTGGTCCAGGTAAAGTGTTGCCTAAAGCTAGGACGTCTGCAAATTCATCATCATTCATCCATTTGTATTTCTCAACAACCTCTTTATGTACAAGCGGTATAGAAGATGGTCCCCCACCATATCCGAGCATCCCAACACGAAAGAAGGCCAAGAATAATTGCACTTGTTTCATCACTACTCCACCTTTATTAGTATTCACAGAAACTTGTACGTCATTATGCAACAGATAGCTCCAGTTGACATCCAATGAAATAGAGTTAGTTCGAGAATTTCTCATTAACTTTTTTCACTCTCATCCTGTTACCTTTTGTTAGTTATCCACCTGATTACAAGTAATCAGGTGGATAACTAACTTGTAAAGGGACATTTCTCTATTGTTCATTTAAGTCATCTATGATCATATAAATTTCACCTAAAGAGTAAACTAGAATCGCCACTGGTAAATTTCTAGTAATAAATAATTATTCCACCTCATACAAACCAATATGTATTTAGTAAAAGTTAACACTAGCACAAAAGTCCTGATAAGCCTACCTGTAATGAAATACGTACAGGTAGGCTTATCATCACAACTTATCTACTTAGGAAAAGGGCTATTATTTTGAAAATCGCAATAGTAGGTCTATCGAAGAAGTATATGATGATAACATTTTAACATTTCTCTAATACCGGGGAGTACTTAATAAGAGATCGTTCCAGTACTTCTCAAACCTTATATTTTTTCTCTTATTAAACAGTTTTACGATATTTATTTATATACAGTTCTATTTCCTGATCTAATCTCTCAATCTTATTTAGAGCAGATTCTCGGTTAATTTTACGATAATGGTGTTTTCCATGAGGCTCTTCATCCATTTCGTCAGCCATACGAATGATTTGTTGTAGAGATGTTTTTTTTATTGAACTTTCTGGTAGATAAGAATCTGTATGCAGAAGGACGGCTAAAGCAATATCCTTTGCATATTTTCGATCTTCACCAAGTCTGATGAGGAGTTTGTGAGCACGTTCCGCTCCCTTAATTGCATGAATATCATTTTTTCTATATTCATCATAATCCCATTCACCGTTTGTATACCACTCATAATGACCTATATCATGAAGCAAGCCTGCTTTTGCTGCAATATCGGGATTTACATCATGCTTGATTGCGAGCTGCACAGCATATCCTGCAACTCTAATCGCATGTGAAACACCTGAACGATTTAAATATTTTTGTGCAATTGGGTGGGTAAATACATCCATAATCAATATTCGTCGCATGAAAATCCCCCTTAATTAAAGGCTGTTTTCGGAAAGATTGTTGCTTATCGTAAGGAACCTAATTAACTATTCAAAATAATGTAACATATAGAATTTACCGTTTCAACTTAAAAGGAAGTTTTTCTTACATGCTTTAGAGGTTATTGGTTGTTACTCTATACTTACTTTTTAAGCAAAAACCTTCATTATATTTTTAATAGATTGAATCCCTTTATAGTTCGTCAAAAATATAATCTTATTATATATATATGTGAAAATAGAGGGATTGGAACATTTTTTTCAGTTCTTTTCTAAAAGTTTGTTGCCTTTACATGTGTTAACCAGTCTAATAAGATTTAAATTAAGAAAGAGAAGCTACGTTTACGTTAGCTCCCCATCATGTTCTAACCGGTATTTTCACACTAAATGCTGTCGTATTTCTATTAGAATGAACATCAATTGTCCCACCGTACCTACCTACTACTTGCTTAACAATACTCAGACCATCCCCTCTAGGAATACCCAGTCTTTCTTCCTTTGTCGAAAACCCAGCATTAAAGATTTCCGTCACCACGTCCTTAGGGATAGAAGGACCGATATTCTCTACCTGAAACACATACATAGAATTTATTGATCTTACTTCAATATTAATAAACCTCTCTGATTCAGATAAGAGCATAGTTGCATCAAAAGCATTATCAATTAGATTAGACATGATCTTAATCATGTCTATTGATGATACCTTTTGAAAGGTATCATCATCTACGAAAAGATGCATGTCAACCTTATCATTTTGAGCTCGTGCCCATTTAGATTGTAATAAGATAAACAGTGCTGGATTTTTCACTTTAAGCGGTAATTCCATTGATTCAACTTCATTCGTTAGTGAATTAACGTACTCAAAAGCACGATCCTCCTTTCCAAGCTTTAATAAGCCCTGTATAACTTGAATATGGTTAATAAAATCATGACGTATCCCCCTCATTGTTTGAAGCATTGATTTAAACTCTCCTTGATACGTTTCTTCTGTCTCTCCTACCTGTGAAGTAAATTCTTTCCTTGACCACATTTGAAAGACTAGAAAAATACTGAATGAAAAAATCACAAATAACCCACTAAAGATAAAAATAGGTATACTACTTTTCATCACATCATTTGTTATTTCATCAATCATTTCAATCCGCTCATCTACAACAAGCGATCCGATAACATCGCGATTACCGTTTACAATAGGTACTCCCGCGGTGACATAGGTTCCTTGAGAGTTTTCTATTAAACTAGTATTAAATGATTGATTTTCAGTGAACTTTTCCTTGAAATCTTTTGTCAGTATGCAGCAATTCCCCTTTTCTCCTGTCTTAATACTATTCACTATTAATTGTGGTTGTCTTTCATTATCAACTTTAAGAATATATACTTGTATGGCATTTGAATATGTCTTGGCACTACTAAGTTCTCGTTCAAGCATACGAAGATGATCAGTTGAATCAAGATTTTGCAGATATTTTTCATATGTACGAATATCAAAATTATCTAATACAACTTGAGCTGTTGAAATCCCATGATTAGCAATCGTTAATTCGATCGTTTTACGTGTATTCAAATAGGTAGCATACAAGTTTAGCGAAGATAATACAGCGATGATCAAAGTTGTCACGGAGATGATGACTGCAAACTTTTTTTGTTTTATACGTTTAATATTCAGCCACCTCTATACTATTTACTATATGCTAGTTATATGATTAAGAAATAGGAACTAGTGATAGATCGGTACTATGACACTAGTGAAAAAATGTTGGAGAGAACATGAGTATAGTGTGTATAAAACTAGTAGACTCCCTAGATACATGATTACTCTCCTTTACCTCTTACAAATATTATTGCATCACTTGACAAATTTTGCGAATCTTTTTTGTGTGAACATTTAAAATTTCTCACCTTAATATAGGACTTCTTCATATTTTAAGCTAAGAAAGAAGTCCTATATCACGAAATATCTCCTCAAATTGCTTTCCCTAACGAAAGACCTCAAATATCCCACTACTAAAGACCTAACTTTTATTAAAGGCTCTTTTCGCAAAGAATGTTGTTTACCGTACAAAATACTAATGTACACATTTTAAGTATATCTTCGTGCTCTTTTCGTTAAAATACTATGATATCCCTCTGAAGATCGCCGCTTTTTATTAGTACTAGAGTAACAAACTTAGAAAATAGCCTTATCAAATGAATTCCTTAATATCATATACTCTCCCATTATCTACTGGTCCTGATAGGAGTTGAACAATGATTTGTGCAACAAAACTCGGTGATCGTAACATCCCTTTTTCATGGTACTCTTTAAATTGATCAACCGCGTCAAAATCATCTTTCTCTGCTGTTCGTATTGTACTTTGCATGTCTGTATCCATAATCCCTGGAGAAAAAGCAATTGCTGTTACCTCACTTTTGGCTACTTGCTCAATACCAATTGTGTTCGTAAACATATTCAATCCTGCCTTTGTACTACAATAGGTGCTCCAGCCTGCAATAGGTCGATTTGCAGCGCCAGATGTTATATTGACAACCATCGTACGGCCACTAAAAGATTTTGTCTCCTTTATAAAATACTCGGTTAAAACCATTGGAGCTACTAAATTAAGTTGAATATTTGAAACAATATCTTTTTCAGAGGCATCACCAACGTTTTTTATTGGCTCAACCTTTCCTGCATTATTAATTAAGGTAATCTTGTTTGCATTGTTGAAATCTATTTTTGAGAATACTCTTTTTACAAGGGATGCCAATTGACCAATTTTAGAGAGATCACATTCTTCAAAATGAATGAAAACTTGTTTACGGCTCTTCACTAACTCTTCTAATGTTTGATTGTTTTTTCTTGATACGTAAATGATACAATTATCCTCAGTTAACAACTTCTTTACTATGGCCTCACCTAATCCTCTAGATGCACCTGTAACTATGTAATAATTCATTGTGCTTCCTCCCTTTTAACTTATCCGTTACAGCTTATTGATGTCATTTTTGCATAGCTTAATTTGAAAAGCAAGACGGGGTATCTATATTGAAGGCTCTATCTTAAGCCGTATAAACAAATCTATCTTAAGGAAATTCTTAGCATTTTTTTAGAATTTGAATTAGTATAGAGGATGAAGGAACATTTTTTAATAGGAATACATATTGGAGGTTATTTTATGTTCATTAAACTTTCTAAGGAAACAAAGGATGAAATGAAGGCAGAAATTCAAAGCTTTTTCTATCATGAACGAGATGAGGAAATTGGTGAGATTGCTACTGAGGCATTTCTTGACTTTTGTTTAGAAAGGCTTGGACCTCATATTTATAATAATGGCATACAAGATGCTATCAAAGTCATCAGTGAGCGCAATATGAATGCTGAAGAAGATTTGCTATCTCTTAAGCGTTCTGTCACTCGCTAAGAACTTCGATTTCATTAGGAAAGAAACCATTACATACTAAGGATACTCAAAAAAAATAACACATCTCATAAAAAGGGGGTGAACCCTTTGGATATAGCTGCCTTATCAATTGGTATGAACCAAGCATCACTCGGGCAAAGCATTGGTATTGCTTTAACCAAGAAAACAATGGAAGCTGCACAGATAAATAATCAACAACTATTGAATATGCTCAAAGCTCCCCACCCTAGTTTAGGTAAATCAATTGATATAAAAGGGTAGAAGGACGAAAGGTGACTGACTCTTTGCAACAAAGCTAAGACGAAGTTGTTGATGATTGTTTTTTAACCTTATGTAAAAATCCCTTATGATTTCAAGTGAGTTAATGCGCTTGGAGCTATACCCAAAATACTGCTGGTCCTTTAAAAAGAGGGTGACATTACGGTTTAGTCACCCTTTTTCTATTTTTCTATCTACTTTGCTCATACTAGATTATTTTTTTAAAAGATTAATAATCTAGTGATAATGCTCTTTTTGCATTTCTGATATCATTGTTAATCAGCTTCTTCAAATCATAAGATGGATATAGCCCTCTTTTATACATATAAGTATATACACGTGCATGTAACTCAATAGCAGCATTTAATTGTTTAACAAGAATCATTCTTAACACAGGTGTTGCTGTTTCAGTAATGGCAATTGCATAATTTCTAACTGTTGTTTTTGCTAAACCTAATAAATCGCCCGCATAAAAACCAACATCTCTTCTTTCATCTTCTTCCTCCCTAACTGGAGCATTTGGGAAAAATCTCAATAATTCCTGAATATTATTTTCAAGGGCTCGGATTGAGATGATAGATAATTCCCTCATCACCAATTTTACCGACTGACATTTTCAATTTAATTAAAGCATTAGATTGAAAGGCAACCAATTCATGTAATTCAAGTGTTTCATGGTAAGCAAGAGTATCACTCATTAGACATTCTCCCTTCTAAAACCCATCCTGAATATATGTGGGAAGAAACCCGTCCTATGACAAAAAACACATATTTTGCATGATATTGATTTGAGAGAAAGCGCGGATTATTAACGATCTTGTTTTTTCTGTTCTGCTCCACTAGTAGATTGTGTAATTGGCCGCTTTTCTTTCTTCAACAACACACTTAGCTCCCCATTCGGTTCCAATATCCCTAGTTCTACATCATCCACATTAAATACGTTTTTTTGGCGAAGTAAAGATAGGATCTCATCTAAACTATATTTTTCTTTCTTTATTTTCTCTTTTATTATTTCTCCGTCTTTAATAATCATGACACTTTTTCCTTCTAAAATTTCACCAATCTTCTTGTTTTTTAAAGATATTTCATTTACTAAATAAGTCACTACCGTAAATATAATAATGCTAAGAATCCCATGTAAGATATGGCCAAATCCCATTATCACTTCTGCTGCAACACCACCCGTAGTGATTCCCGATATATACTCAAAAAAGGAAAGCTGAGAAAGCTGCTTCTTACCGACTATTTTCGCAAATAAAAATAAAACAACGATGATTAATAGAGATCTAACAATAATAGCTCCTTCTGTATGATCCAATCAGTAAAGCACCACCCTTATGGTTTATAAACAATATAAATATTATTTCCCACTTTTAGTAATAAATTCTTATGTATCTTATAATTGCCCCATTGCAAGCATACTTTACTATCTACACAAGTTTAATGTCCGAAAATAATTGTTTTATTAAAGTTTTTTCGGAATGATTGTTGTTTTCCATATAAAGTACGAATGTACACGTTTTAAGGATATCTTCATGCTCTTTTCACTAAATTACTCTGATATCCCTCTAGAAGCTTAAATTTATATCATAAAAATATTTTTAATAGAACTTTAGCAACAAACTTATAGAAAAGAGCCAATTATAAGATAATTGACAGGTTATACCATAAATATATTCCTTACTCTAGAGGATAATAGTTTTGTCCACCTGGTTATCTTACAGGTCGGCACAATTGGAGTGGGAGGTGCATTGCTATATTCGGAATGTTATTCCTCATATTAATGTTAGCTATTGCTATAGGTGTTATTACAGTTAGGAAGAGGAATAAACCTATACCAGCGATAGTTGTGCCCCAACCAAAATCAAACAATCAATTTAGGGAGGAATTCGCTATGGAAAAAGAAACAAAAGTGATTAAAGAAAAAGTTAAGGCTTCAGAAAATCAGGCAATTGAAAGAGTAGCAGCTGCAAAGGTAGAGGCAGAGATCGGTGAAGAACTGGCACCATTGA
This sequence comes from Metabacillus sp. GQ13, assembly GCF_059758525.1. Classification (NCBI taxonomy): domain Bacteria; kingdom Bacillati; phylum Bacillota; class Bacilli; order Caryophanales; family Bacillaceae; genus Metabacillus; species Metabacillus sp. GQ13. The sequence goes on along the minus strand of NZ_JCAXET010000009.1, from coordinate 24,823 downwards.
AAAATCAGTTACAAACAATACAAAGTGCTCTTAGCCAACTAAATACAGATGGACAGCAACAATCAACATCATCTATGTCATCATTATCGCAAAATCAACAACAATCAAATGATTTATTAAGTCAGATGCAACAATTTGGTACACAAACTCAACAACAACAACAAAAAACGTTTCAACAATTACAACAATCTATCCATCAAGCTGTACAAATGTTAAGTAATGTAGAACAGTCCATGCAATCAGTTAATATGTTAAACCAGATAGCTCAACAAATTAATCAATCGCAACAACAACTTCAACAGCAACAGAATCAGCAGCAGAATCAACAATCCCAAGGACAAGTTGGGCAAATGAATATGGGTAGCCAAAGTTACCAACAATAATTTTTTAGAGAGCATGGCTGAGAGTCTCTCGGCTATGCTCTCTATTTTAAAGCTATTTAATTGGAATCATTAATCCATTGTTTTTTCCTCGTTACTTCTGATTCAGCGGATGTTATTATCGTTTGTTTTTGGTTAGGATTGTCTATTAATGGGAACTATTGTCCTTTTAATAGAACCATTGTCGAAAAAATAAGATCAAATCCAAATTTATGCTACTATACACTATAATCAAAATACCTACTCATTAAGATACGAATGAAACTAAGGTGGCAAAAAATTCATGGTAACCTTCTCATATACTTCAAAAGAGGCACTCACTCAAAGAATAGATTTACTGAAAGTAGAAATGATTGATCTAGGCTTGAACATAGGTCTCAATCACCCTTCCACAGTTGCTCTAAGTCAAAAACTTGATGAAATCATCTTAATGTATCAAAAGGAATATTTAAAAAGCTAACTTTATCCGTATGTATCCCTTATCTCTCCCTTAATAAAGAGTTTGATTCTTTTCATCAAATACCAGCCTGTCGATGAAGTTCATTAATCAAAACTAAATCGTTCTTCCTTCCACGGGTCACCAACCATATGATAGCCATTACGTTCCCAGAAACCAGGGTGGTTATGTTCGGTAAACTGAATGCCTCTTATCCATTTGGCACTTTTCCAAAAATAGAGATGGGGGAAAACACCTCGCAACGGATATCCATGCTCTGGTGTCAATGGTTCACCATTAAAGGAATGAGCCAGTAGGCTGGTTTCTTGCAAAAAGTCTTGCAATGATAAGTTGGTCGTCCAACCTTCCTCCGCATGTAAAATAACATATTGTGCATGTGATTGAATATTAATATCTTTAACAAGTTCTCTTGTACTAACTCCGGACCAGCTTGTACCAATTTTTGACCAGCCGGTGACGCAATGGATATCATTGGATAATTCGATTTGTGGGAATTGTGTCATAATATCCTCTAGCGTATACAGCTTTGGATTATCAACCAACCCATATATCTGTATATTCCACTTTGATAGATCCTGATAGTATGGAACATTCCCGGTATGTAAGACAGGAAATGTTGTCGTTACATTCTGATTTGGTGGGACACGATCTGATCTATTTGTATTTCTTTTTTTACCAAAGTACATGTTTACATACTCTCTCCTTTTTGTTAACCTAATTATATTTTAGTTGACATATATAATTAGGTGGATTATTCTTCTAATAGATAATTTGTAAAACATGGGGGATTATAATGAAAAGAAAATTGAGTACATATGACGTTACATTGGTTGGAATGTTTGCAGCTTTAATGGCTGTTGGAGCTAATATTACATCTTGGGCACCATTTCTTCAAATTGCAAATGTTCCGTTGTCTATGCAGCCTTTTTTTTGTATTTTAGCAGGTCTTCTATTAGGAAGCAGGCTTGGTGCTTTATCGATGGCCATTTATGCCCTAATTGGGGTTGCTGGCGCACCTGTATTTGCCCAATTTAGTGGGGGTCCTAGTGTAATCTTTGGTAGTACCGGTGGATTTATACTTTCTTATATCATTACCGCTTATGTTGTCGGGAAAATCATTGAAGCAAGCAAAGAGAAAAAACGATCAGCTTTTTTAATTTCTTCATTTGTTGGTATTATTTTAATTTATATTATTGGTACATCGTATATGTGGCTCGCTTTAAATATTTGGATGAATGCACCAATGTCTTACGGTACTGCTTGGGTAGTTATGTCTTGGTTTATCGTAAAGGACGCTATATTTACAATTTTAGGCGCATTTATTGCCCCTCGTATCTATTATGCTGTTATTAAGGCAACTAATAATAGAATTGCAGCTTAGCATTCTATTCACTTAAGAAAAGCATAAGCCATGCACTAGCTAGATACCAAACCTATCTAAAAGCAACATATAAATTTTGATACTATAAAAAAAGAACACAGTAATAATAAGATAATACCTATAGATAAGACACTTGCAAAAGAGTGTTTCATCTGTAGGTACTTTTTTATAGAATTAAAAGATAGAATGTTGTAGGAGGCATTTAAATGAAGCTTGCTTTGAAGCTACTGATAAAATTTATCTTGAAAGCTTCCGACTTGATTTATCTAGCCTTTGTTATCAAATTATTTTCTTTTACACAACATTTTTCACGAGGGCTCCATTCACAATTTACTAGGGGAAGGAACATCTGAACAACTTCCGAGTCTCACTATCTAGTAAAAACAATGTATCTGTTACTGACCACCTACTTTTCTCTGGTACATAGCTGATGATGCCGTAGTTCCTGTGCAAAACAGAATACTCATTCACAAGCTTTAAGTAAAAAGAACATTTTTTTGAAATGCATATCTTTCCACATCGGCGTCATGCTTTAGGACTTGCTGAGGATGATCCAGTTATTAGGAAATGGCCGGAGTTGTGCGAAAGCTGGTTAAATCAACAGGATTTTCAATAAACTTTTGATCTAATAAAATAGCCTTAGCCCATTCATGTATGATGGACTAAGACTATTTTAAAACTAGAAAAACGAATTACTGATAATAAAAATCGTCATTGCTTTGCCGAAAACGCAGCATCAACTTTATACAAGCTTCCTTTTTCCAAAGATTCACCTGCAACATTTTGCGATTTTTCACCAACAACTTTCACATAGACTCGGTTTCCGTAATAACCTGTTGTATTCGCTACATTCAATAATTTTTGCGGCCATTCCCCTGCCCAGCGGTAACCATCTCTTCTTTCCTGCTCAATTTCTTGTATCGTGTGCTTGATGACACCATCTCTTCCTGAAAAAATTGGACGATTTGTGCCAATCTCATAAAAGCGATACCAGGTGTTGGTTGCTACATCAGGGTAAAAATATTGACCTGCTGGATCAGCTGATACGTATTTCTCCCCTTCAACTTTAGCCTCTTCAAACCACCTTAAGGCACCATCAATTGCGGCCTGAACTTCATTTGAAGGACTAGGCAACGCCATTAAATACTGTACAATTCCTACTGACTCTGAACCTGAAATAGATGGATGTTCATAAGAACGAGCTTCCTTCGGTTCGTACGTAACAGGATCATGTTGTGCACACCATGCCGTTAATAAATTGTTCACCTTTATTTGGGATTTCAAAATATAATCCAACCCAAGATCTAATGACACGTCTATCTGCTTTGAAAGATCCTCGCTAACTATGTCTGAATTAAATGGATACTTCTTTTGCGAGACCATTGTTAATACATTCATAACACGAATCATCGCATTATCGTTATACGTAACATAATCTGAGTAACTGCCACTGCCCCTTGTAGGGTATACTTGTGGCCAGCCGCCAATATCATATTGAGCCTCAAGCAAATATTGAATTCCTTTCAAAACAGAATCTTTATAACGAGCGTCACTTGTTTCTTTATACATTAGAGCTAAAAAGAGAATCTCGTTTGTTGTTGCATTATTATCTATAATCCCTAGTTCCCCATCTTCAGGACTATACATTTCGGATTTAGGTTCTTTGCCATCCCAAGGCCGATTATATTTATCTTCCATGTTTTTATACCATCCGCCATGATCCATTTGCCAAGATAATAGCGCATCAGCTTGTTTAATATCATTCACTCTATCTCCGGTATAATAAGCAGCATTCAGGTATGGAATAGTAAGTGGATCTTCAATAATTGGCTTATTTATCGTTCCATCCTCGTTAAATGCCTCCTTCGTTTTAATTACCGCTATTGTTTGCTTGTCTTTGTTAACTCTTGTGGAGATACTTTCTACTGTCAAATTTGGTTTAAGACCAGGTTCAAGATTTGCCCAATCGTTCATTGCCGACTGCAATTCTATATCACTAGGATTAAAGTTTTTTAGCTTACTATTAAATGTTACTTCAACGGTATTTGGACTTGTTGCTTCACTTTTAATGATTTTTATTGGACCGTCTGGTATAGCACTCCCTTTCGGAACAACATTGAAGGTGACAGGTTCGGATTCATTTCCCGCTTGATCAACAGCTGTAATTGTCACTTTATTAAATCCAGGTTCAAGGTTTACTTTTGAACGAAATGTAAAATCAGTCGCAGATTTTACTTCCTTCCCATTAACCTTTACAATTCCTGCTTCGTTCAGCTTACCTGTAATTGGAAAAGGGTTATAAATAACATTATAGTGATTCCCGCTTTTCTCTCCCTCAAGATCATCTACCGTCACAACAGGTTTCACATGATCATAAACAACCTTTAAAACGGCAGGAATCGCTCGATTACCTTCTGAATCCACTGCGTCCACAGTGAACGTATTTAGTCCTGTCTCTAGCTCAACCGTTGTGCTAAAACCATAATTCTCCTGTAATGGAATTTCCTTTTCATTTACAGAAACAGTTGCTTCTTTATCCATTTTACCCGTTATCGTAAAACTTGGCTTATTTACAATCGAGTCTTGCTGGTCAAGCGAAATAGCCGGTGGTGATATTGTTGATACTGGGATGATCCCAAGACGAGTAGGGTCCCAACCGTCAGACCCTTTCAGCACATTCTGAACAGTGTATTGATTTGCTGCCTCTGGCGTTAATTGCTTAGTCCAAGGATCACGTTCCTTCGGATTTGCCCCTGGTCCCTTGCTATTGTATTCTGAATACCTAGCCGTTTTTTCGTTTGCTTGTTCTCCCCAATTATCCCAACCATCAGGAGCAATGGATGCATCCATTTCTGAATTGATAAAGGAAACAGCTGAATAGGGACGCCATGGTCTACCAAAACGCACACCTTCTATTCCTTCATCTGAAGTAATTTTAGAATCCAAAAAAACATAGCCAAACTCACTATCTTGTGGTGTACTTGCGGCAGTTAACATTCCACCGTCACGTTTACTATGGATTTGACAATCATCAAAAACCGCTGTTGCTGCACCAAAGATGAAATCCACATCCCCTTCAATATAACAGCCTTTATAATACTGTCTACCAGAATGTGTATACAATGTATCTTGATATCCTAAGAACTGTACGTTTTCAAAGTATGCGCGGTCACCTGCTACATAAGCCGCTACCGCTTGTCCTGTCCCTTGACCGGAATCATTTTGGATAGTCAATTTTTTTGCAATAAAATTATCTGCGTAGATAAAAAGGCTTGAGCTTTTTGACGTACCCAATGGATTGCCATCAGGTCCTAATGTATTTGCATTATCACTATAAACAAGAACGGTGTCTTCTTTACTTTCACCTACAAAACTTAGGTTCTTTTTGCTCTCTGGTATTGTCAGTTTTTCACGATACTCACCATCTTTAATGTAAATTACATGTCGTTTAGAACTGTTATCAGGGGCAGCTTCAATGGCTTCTTGAACCGTTTTAAAGTCTCCACCTTCTTTCGCTACAACCGTTACTTTTGCCGGTGTAACTGCTATTGGAGCGGAATCAAAGCTTTTCCCATTCTCGTTAACAGCAGAAATAACATAATCATAGGTTTCACCATTCGTAATGCCTGCATCTCGATAACTAGTAAGATGAACATTCTCCTCAATGACATCATATTCACCACTATCAAACGAACCACGCTTGATGGTATATGTGTTTGCCCCACTTACAGAAGGCCATGTTAAGACAACCTGCCCGTTACCAGCAGTAGCTTCAATACTACTTGGAATTGCTGGAACTCCATTCTCTGAAACAGCAACCGCGCTTATAGGATAGGAGTTTGCACTTTGAGATGTTTTGTTCTTTGCTGCTACAACATAATAATACTTATCCCCATTTGTAATGCTAGTGTCTGTATATTTCGTTTCAGTTACTCCGCTTTTGATCACCTCATAGGCTATTCCATTTTCTTTGCTACGTAGGACTTGGTATGAGGTTGCCCCATTAACAGAATCCCAATTGACCGTTACCTTTCCATCACCATTACTTGCTGACAAGCCAGTTGGAGCTTGCAATGGAGCCACAGGTAACGCACTTATTTCTTCTGAATTTTTACTTTCTCCACCAATATTTTCTGCTGAGACGACATAGAAATAATTCGTGCCATTTTCTAATCCCGTATCACGAAATGTTGTTCCCTCAACATTTTCAGCAATTGTCTCAAAAGGTCCTTCTTTTGCTGTGCTACGTTTCACATTATAGGTTTCTTTAGGAGCATTACTCTCTTCAATGCCAAGCGCCCATTTTACGGATGCATCAATCAACGACCAACCGTCTTCCGTCATAAAACCTTCCTGTCCCGCAAATAAAAACGTAGCTACTTGACGAGCGGGGACTGGGTCTCCATTTACATTTTTTGATCCCTTTTCATAAGCAAAAATTGTTGCTTTACTATTATCATCTGTTGCAGTAGCGATGATGATCGCCTCTTCGCTAGGTGTACCAAAATTGACTTTACCAGCCTGGTTGTAAACCTTAATCGTACCACTTAATCCAGCAGCTAGTGGATGGTTACTTGCATTAATTTTAAGAGAATCCTGATTCTCGTAGCTTCCAAATGATCCAGGAGCTGCTTCACTTAAATGAACATCATCATGTGCATAAGGTTCGGCATACACTACAGGAACTGTTGAATTCATGAATTTTTTACCAATATATGCAGACCCAGAGGATTCTCCGACAAATACCAAATCATAGGAAAGAGCATCCTCTCCACTTACTTCATTATCCTTTTTAAAAGTCACGGAGAATCCAAGTGATTCTATATGTTTCATTGTTTTTTCGTCAGCTGGAATCCCTGTCCCCACAAATAATATACTTTTACTTTCACCAAAAGAATTCCAACTTAAATCAACCTGACTGTTCCTTGAAAGAACAGTTAATCCTGTTGGTGCAGAGGGCGGATTTGGTATTTCATTCGGTGTTACGCTGACTTGTTCCGAATTTTTACTAACCCCTAGAGAATTCACAGCAGAAATAACATAATAATACGTAGTTTGATTAGTTAATCCGCTATCGACATAACGAGTTTCTGTTACATCTGTTGCGATGACTTCATAAGGTCCTCCGTCTACTGTGCTCCGCTTTACAGTATAGGTTTCATTAGGATCAATATTCTCATCTATGCCCAACGCCCACATAACTGATTCGTCAATCAACTTCCACCCATCTTCAGTCATATATTCTTCTTGACCCGCAAATAAAAACGTGGACACCCGACGAGCAGGGACTGGGTCTCCATTTACATTTTTTGATCCTTTTTCATAAGCAAAAATTGTTACTTTACTAGTATCATCTGCTGCAGTGGCAATGATGATCGCCTCTTCACCCGGTGTACCATAATTGATTTCGCCAGCCTTACTGTAAACCTTTATGGTGCCACTTAATCCAGCAGCCAAAGGATGATTGCCGGCATTGATATTAAGAGATTCCTGACTTTGATAGCTTCCAAATGATCCAGAAGCAGATTCACTCAAATGGACATCATCAAGTGCAAATGGTTCAGCATACACAATAGGAACAGAAGAATTCATAAATTTTTTCCCTATATTTGCTGAGCTTGAGGATTCACCGACAAAAACTAAATCATAGGAAAGTGCATCTACTCCACTTACTTCTTTATCTTTCTTGAAAGTCACAGAGAACCCAAGTGATTCTAAATGTTTCATTGTTTTTTCATCAGCTAGATTTCCAGTACCGATAAACAATATATGCTTACCTAGCCCGGCCTTCCAACTTAACTCAACCTGACCATCCATTGGAACAACCGTTAGTCCTATTGGTTCAGAGGGTGGATTTTGAATTTCTGTTGGTTCTGCTGCTGATACCACTGAAAGAATTCCATTCTGAACAAATGAGAACAATAATATCATACTTAAAAAAACCTTTAATACTTTCTTCATTTATTTCCTCCTCACAGCATTCATGGATAAATTTCTACAGACAATATGTAACTCTAGATGTAAAGTGACTGCTCTTATACAGAATCATTCATTATACTAATTGCCTAAAATCACCTCCTTAAAGTAAGCAAGTAAACTCCTAATAATTAATAAATAAAACAAATAAGTCTGCATCAGTAAGAAGACTATTAATTTCCCACTTGGAATTTATGACTATTCTTCTAATTACCAAAAAACTAGATTCCTTCGACTTTATGAAAACCCTTTCATTATTAGGTAATTTAAACCCTAGTGTAATAGTAACATCGTTTTTTTGTCATTTTCCTTTTATATAACAACTACCTAGAAGAACTTTCATACCCTACTAAGGTTTTTTTCAGTTTCTTAGATTTCTATCTAACACATCATCTAGGATTAAAGGATTCTTACAACATTTATACATGATATCAATATTTTTGTCTTATTTTAGATCTCTATTAATTTACTTAGTTCCATAATTTCGAAGGTGTATTTTTGCTGTTCTAATTTAGAACTTCTACCTCCTTTTATAATAGTTTAGTAAATTAATAGCGTTTTCATTTTTGTGCATAGGTGCTTATATAAAAACTTCTTATTGTACTAAGTAGTGCAAAATAATGGGCGATATTAACAGTCACAAAAACAAAAAGGTTAAAGCAATAATATTTCGAAGCTTTACTATAGGAAAGTATTTGGATATTTGGATATATTCATTATCTTAGCTAAATTATATGGTAACTACTACAATCAAATAGTTAGGTTATGGGAAAACAGAAGGATAACTTACTTTTAACTAATGGAATGATTATAAAATAATAAAATGATTATAAGCTTTAAATAACGCCGAAACCGTTATAGCAACTGGACAGTAGTTTGACCTAGGCGGTCCATTCTAGTTCAACCAAGGTATCAATTAACAAATAATCCATCCATAGCTTAGCTTTCATCCCCTAAAACCCTGATGTTGTTGTCTTTATGTTTTTTCGCCTCCCCCATTCACAATTCAATTACTTAATCAAATATTATTGTTTTACGACCTTTTCTTTGGTATAGACATAGGAATAAAGATACTATCGTTAAATATATTTGTAAAATTCGACCTATTCCATTTTTTAGGAAATTGGCGTATAGTACAAAATCGTAAGCATCGGTTATCATCATAAATTTAATTTAAATCATGCAGGAATGAAAAAATACTGCATTGGAGTGGTGCAATATGACGAGAAAGGTTGAAAAGTTTAGAGTAAGTTTAAGGAAGAAGCTCGAGTCTATCTTTTTCTTTTGGAATGTATGGACTCAGAAACATCCATTCATTTTACGAGTCTTTACGATTTTTTCATGGATATCTCTTTGTGCCTTCGTACTAAGCTTAATTTTTTTGGAAGACTCTCGAAAAATGTTCGTCCAGTTTTTTTGGTCATTTTACGTCATTTTGCAATTTTGGTTGTTATGTCGTAGTAAAACTTTATCTTGGAAGAAGTACACCTATTTCTTTATGGCAGGGGCATGGTTAATTGTACCCTTGAATTCTTTTATTGTCAGTTTTATTACAAATATTTTCGGTGGGATGGAACAAGATGTATGGAGTCAAGCATTTTTAACCCCGATTACTGAAGAAGTATTAAAACTGATCCCCATCGGAGTTTATCTATTTTTGTCTCGACGTGCTTCCACATTGAGTTTAAGCGATTATGCCCTTATTGGTGCGGCATCGGGAGCTGGTTTTCAATTTTTAGAGGAAACAACTCGTCGATTGGTTTCTGGAGGCATTTTCGATTATGGTGTGACATTATTTGAAGGGAAAGTGATCCATTGGGATTTATTCACATTATTTCCAGGATACTTCGAGGCGAGCTTTTTACCCGACAAAATGACAGCTGGACACCCGTTACTTACCGCTATGATAGCGTTAGGCCTCGGGCTAGCAATCAGGTTTAAAAGTAAATTAAAGCGGTCTACTTATATTTTTCCTATTATCCTTTTGGTTTGGGCCATTTTTGATCATGCAATATGGAATGCTGGTTTCCAGGCTCCGGATTGGTTAACCGGAATTCATGATTTATTAGGAAGTGGCTATGCCGCAAAATCGACATTTTTAATTATGCTCGGCGCTGCGTTGATCATCGATTATTGGGAATTGAACCGAGTAAGAGAGAAGCTCCCCATGTTGTATGGAGAAATCAATATCAATCCAGCTTCTGAATTGTGGAATCTATTTAGAAGCGTTTTTGAGGAAAGACAACGTTTTGGAGACTTGCTGCTATTTTATCGAGAACGGAGAGAACTAGGCTTTACACTGTTGCATGGTAAAACAGAAGCCAAGGAACTTTTATCAGGCTTAGAAGCAAATATACAGAAGTACCACAAAGCTTTAATCGCTGTATTTGTAGCATTATTCGCAGCTATGTTTCTATCTGAATGGGGAGTAACAGCCAATGGCCCCGATGCTTGTTTTGCATGTTTATTTGATAGTCTGCAAAACTGGTGGAATGGTTTATCTACTGGGGAAAAAGGGTTGATTGTACTCGGAGCATTTGCTTTAACATTCCCATTATTAGGATTTTGGTCGGCAATAGGGGCAGTATCGACTGGAATCGGTCTTGCTGCAAGTGGTAGTCAGATTGCAGACATCATCCGCAATCCTAAAAAGTTACTGACGCCAGAAACGGCACTTGCACTGGGAATTAGTTCCTTGTTAAGCCGAATTCCTTTTGGGAAACCCCTAGTAAAACTAGGTGACTCAGTTGCATCGAAAATTAAACCTTATTTAAAAAGATTCTTGGAACCGTTCACCGGCAAGAAGAAAAGGAATAGTAACAAATACCCAGATCAAAATCAATCTGTGAAAAAAGCTCCACAAGAAGAAAAGACTCAGAATAAGGACAATAATAGTAAAGATGATTCTAAAAAAACTGAGGAACCGAATAAAATTATTACGTTTAAACCAGGATATGATAAGCATTTAGTGGAAGTAGTAGATATTGTTAGAAAAAAAGGTAAGGGCGTAGTCGGAGGACATAATCTCAATAATTTCGAAAAAGCATTTAAAGAAAAAGGTTGGGATTTAGAGGAATGTATCATTTCAAAAAGAAAGCATCCATCCATCGAGGGAGTGCATGAAATAGAATATGGCTTACCTAAATTAGACATGGAAGGTAAGTTAATACCAGGAGAGCTTAAAAATGTTTCCCATCCAAAAACAGTTTACGATCCTAACATAATATCAGACGAAGAGATACTAAAATGGGGGGAAGAAGCGATGAAAAATGGTAAAGTCATTAATAGAGAGATAACAGGAGTTTCCTCTAACGGACTCCAATTTAGAGGCTTTATTAATGAATCAGGAGAAATAACAAATTTCTTCCCTACACTGGATTAATGATTAAGGAGTTGGAAGCATCATGGAAGATAAGAAGAGAAAATTGATAAAATACTTCTATCACCACATGGGAAACGGTAAATTTTTAAGAATCTTAAGAAGTTATGCCAATGGTGAGGGATATGGTAACGAATATGCGAGATTTGTGTTTGCAGACTATTATGAAAAGTGGGAAGAAGATTATTTTGGTAAAGAAGGAATAGCCTATTACATTGATCGTCCTGCAGTAGAGGAGGACGAAGAAGTTATTTTAGATTATCCGACATTCTATAAATATCTAAGAGAAGATTGTGTTAGTTATCTAGAAGATTATCCTCAAGATAAACCAGAAGTAGACAAACAATTAGAAATTATTAAAGAAAGATTTAATATACAAGAACCTTGATTAGCTTTTATGCTTTTCAAGGTTTTTTTAACATGTCTTTTCCATTTCAAACCTATTGTTCAGTTTTTGATGAGAATTAGTAGTTAATGATGCTTGCCCTCTTAATCACAGTATGATCCTTTAAAAAAGCACCTATAGATAAAGGCCCTTTCACGAGTGTCCTTACTATAGGTACTATATCAGTAAACTTTTCCCTTTTTTATGTTTTTTTAATAGTTGTTCCACAATAAATCAATTTTTTTCTTAAACTACACTCTTATTAAAACATCCTTATTTTAAACTCCTATTATTTTCCTCTAAGTATTGCTTTTCCTCTTCATTACTCATGACTCCAGTTGCCTTACCAATTGTTCCACCTTGTAATTGCCATATAGCATTATGGTCTTTATCCGCTTTTGTAAAATCAGCTTCCTTCCACCGATTAAGGATTTCCAAAAGTAAATCGCTATTTTCATAGCTTCCCGCTTCTATTACACTGATTAAAAACTGAATCCGTTCATTAGTCATTTGATAATGTATCCATTTTTCATCTGCGATCACTTTTTGGTGTGACATTCCGTGCATATATGTAAGTAATTCATCCTCAGCTAACATAGCATTATTGCTACCAAAGGGATTGTCAGATATTTTTTCTACTTGCTCTGATTCTGCATTTCCTGTCTCTAATAACGTATTTTCTTCTTTTGATTGAACCTTGGAAGTTGTGACAGCCTTTTGATCAATCATATCTACGAGAATAACTCCTAAAACTCCTAGGAAAATAGCAATAAACACGATACTTACTATAATAAGTTTATGTTCCTTTATCCACGACAATAGCACACCTCCTAAAAGTTGGATATACTAATGATACAATGCCTTAATCAAACGAAACAAGGAAAAGGATTGTCGAAATTTCTCTATTTTAATCGATTTTACTATTTTTTTATTTTCAATGTATAATTAATACTAGTTTTGTTAATAAATAGAGTAGCTTAGAGTAAATGAAAAGGGTGTGAGCTTATGAAGAAATTAGTCGTTAAGAAATACTTCTTAGACCTAAAAGATAGAGAAATACTAGAAAGAGATTTATTGGTAGTAAATCCTGACTTGATAGACAATATACTAGAATGGGATGATGAGGAGCTATTGGAGAAAATAAAAGAGATAAACAACAACACCACAACCGTTTGATTATCTATATGAATCATACACCTAAAAAGCAATGTGCTGGAGCTAGGGCTGGTTTACTAGTTATGAAAGTTTATGGAAAAAGGTAGATAACCATCGTATTGAAAGCTACGATGATTAGTCTACCTTTTTCTTTGTTTACTAATAGATTTTATAATGTAATGGCAGCTATCCAGCCAAATATGATTAACGGGATATTGTAATGGACAAAGGTTGGTACACACGTATCCCAGATATGATTATGATTTCCATCTACCGATAACCCTGCTGTAGGCCCTAGTGTACTATCAGATGCTGGTGAACCTGCATCTCCCAGGGCAGAAGCTGTACCAATAATCGCAATAGTCGCCATTGGGCTAAACCCTAGCTCAAAACATAATGGTACAAAAATGGTTGTGAGAATCGGAATTGTTGAAAATGAGGATCCGATTCCTAGTGTAACTAGTAAACCCACTATTAACATTAACAATGCCCCAATTACTTGATTTCCACCAATTATCGTTGCAGCATCTTCAACTAGTTGTTCAACATGTCCTGTTTCCTTTAATACACTTGCAAATCCGGAAGCAGTAATCATAACAAAACCGATAAATGCCATCATTTTCATACCATTTGTGATAACAATATCTGCTTCTTTCCGCTTCAAGATCCCAGTTATATATAGAACAACCAAGCCAGCTAATGCCCCAAAGATCATTCCTTCGACCCCTAGCTTTTGTGACAGATATAGCTGCACTGAAAGAGATACGATGATTGAAACAATGGCAAGGATAATACTTTTCTTAGTGAACGAATTACTTATATTTTGTTCAGCAACTTCACGCGTTTCATACTGTCTTTTTTTACGATAAGAAAAGAAAATAGCTATCAAAAGTCCCACAACCATACCAAGAGCAGGAATGACCATTGCACTTGGGATATCTGTTAACGAAACAATTAATCCACTTTCTTCCATATTCGTCTGCATAATTTCATGGTAAATTGCACCAAATCCAACTGGCAACAACATATATGGAGTAATTAACCCAAAGGTAATAACCGTGGCAATTAATCGACGATCCACCTGAAGCTCATTTAATACCTTTAAAAGTGGTGGAATTAATACCGGTATAAAGGCAATATGTACAGGAATCACATTTTGTGAAAAGATAGCCATTATTAAAATCATTAAAATGATCAATACTTTAGAAAGTGTTTTTCGTTTTGTTTCACCTTCGCGACCTACTAATTTGATCGCCGCAGAAACCATTGCATCTGGAAGACCTGTTTTAGACAGGGCTACTGCAAAAGCACCTAATAAAGCATAACTCAAAGCAACAGTTGCATTCGCTCCTAAACCACCTGTAAATGTTTCGATAGTTGTCGCCACTCCTAGTCCACCTGTTAATCCTCCAACTAGGGCACCTACAACAAGGGCAAATACAACATTTATTCTTAGTAAGCTTAAAATAAGCATAACAACAACAGCTATAACAACAGCATTCAATGGAAAAACCTCCAAAATCCTTTAGTTTGCTAATATGGTAGAGAAATAAAATAATAAAATAAATTTATCATAACCCTTTTTACCATGTCAACGGAAATTTTGTCTAATTACCGAAGTAAAGGACAGGAGAGGCAATTATACCGCCTGTATTAATTCAGAAGATTATATATTTCATCTATCAACCCATACCATATACTCTATCAATTGGCCTTATTTTGACTAAATGCCAAATGATTCTAGTAAGTGATTTAAATCTTGCTCGATATTAATATAAATGTAATCAATTATTCATGTTCAATTTACATCCTATCTGTATTGTACAGGGTGTACCAACAATTAAAGAATAGGAAGTGAAGCAAAGTGAAAAATAATCGATTTCTATTGTTTGCTAGCCTGCTTATATTTGTAACATCTTTTCTTTATGAAAATGCAGCTAGTGCAGCGCCGAATAATAACTGGCTACATAGTAACCGAACGGAGTTAAGCGCTCATCGTGGTGCACAAGTTACTGCTCCAGAAAACACTTTGGAGTCAATTACCCAGGCTGGTTTACTAGGATATGGATTTGTTGAAATCGATGTCCAAAAAACGAAGGATGATCAATATGTCTTAATGCATGATAAAACAATTGATCGTACAACAACAGGCACTGGTAAGGTAGAAGATTTGACATTACAAGAAATTCAAAGCTATAGGGTTGAAGATAAACAAGGGAATTTGACAAATTTAAAGGTCCCCTTACTTAAAGAAGTGTTAAAGGAAGCTCATCGATATAACCTCGGTATCAATTTCGATGGGTCAAAAGGGAATTGGGATAACAAAGAATTTGTCGACGGTATAATGGAAGAAGCAAAAAAAACAAAAGTATTAAATCATTCATTCTTTGTGCTGAGTAATACGGCTATTAGAGATCAATTTAACAGATGGTACCCAGAGGCAACTCTCACATTCCTTGGAAATGCATTGAAGAATGTTGATGCTGATATGTCAGAGTTAAAAAAATATAAAAACGCTATTTATTCAACATCTATTCACAATATAGATGTTGAAACGGCAAAAAAAATTAAAAAAGGAAAGATAAAATTACATGTATATTCAGTTAACACAGACGAAACATATGCAAAAGCGAAAAAGATTCATCCACGATTAATTGAAACTGATGTGATTGTTCCCAAAATAAATTCTGGAATGAATGATAGGTGATACGCCCTACAGATTTCCTATTTAACTTTTGTAGATAAGATAAAAACAACAGTTTGACAATGTCTGTCAAACTGTTGTTTTCCGTGTTAATAGCGTTGTTATTGACATTACTCTCTAAGCTATTTCGTTTCTTCAAATCTTTCTACAAATGTAGCAAGTGTTCTTGCCATTACACCAGTTGCACCTGATGGGCCTAAGTCGTTTTCTTTTGAGGCAGTTGCCGTACCAGCTATATCGAGATGTACCCATGGGGTAGTTTCTGCAAATTCTCCAATGAATGCACCTGCCATTATGGCATGACCTTCTCGGCCAGGTGAGTTATTTAAATCCGCCATTTTACTATCGCGAACACGTTTTTTATCCTTTTCAGTAATTGGTAAGCGCCATATTGGCTCATCCACTTCATGTGATGCTTGAAGAACCTGTTCAAACAAGTCTTCATTGTTAGTCATAGCCCCTGTTGTATCAGTACCTAGTGCTACGATGACTCCACCTGTCAGGGTTGCTACGTCTATTAAGTAATTAGCACCATGATGTTTTGCATAGGTTATCCCATCTGCAAGTGCTAGACGTCCCTCTGCATCAGTGTTCAATACTTCGATCGTTTTTCCGCTTAAAGATACTATGACATCATCTGGCTTAAACGCTCCACCACTTATCATATTATCTGTAGATGGAATAACAGCCACAACATTTTGTTCTGGTTTTATTTCACCAATAATCTCCATCGCACCAAGTACTGCTGCAGCACCACCCATATCGGTTTTCATGCCAACAATGCCGTCCTTAGGTTTTATTGAATAACCACCTGTATCAAAGGTTATTCCTTTTCCAACAAGTCCAATAACATCTGACCACTCATCTTTACCTTGATATTTTAATACAATCATTTTCGGAGGTTCCTCAGATCCCTTGTTCACCGCAAGTAATGCCCCCATACCAAGTCGCTCCATCTCGTCCTTTTCAAGAACTTCATATTCAAATTGGTACTTATTTGCTAAGTCAATTGAGTATGTTGCTAGCTCAGTCGCAGTTAATAGATTAGGGGGCATGTTTGTTAATGTTCTTGCACTGTTTGTGCCTCTACCAAATGCATAGCCAATTTCTAGTCCTGATTTTATTTCAGCTATTTCACCTATTGTTGAAACAACTTGAATCTCTTCAATGTTTTTTTCAGGTTCATTTGACTTCTGTTTGTAGTCGAGAATTTTATATGTTGATTTAGCAAAAGCCTCTGCTAACCCATGTGCTAAGTCGTTAGAATCTAGTTTATCTGTTACAAAACTATCCAAAACAATCGTAACATTCTGGATTTTAGCATCCTGGATCGTTTTAAATATCTTACCAAATACTTCCTTTACTGAATCAAAGTTACTTTCCTTTTCCCTACCTAACCCAACAAAAAACACACGTTTTACTTCTGCTCTACCAAGGGTATGTACTTTAGTAATTGCCTTTCGTTTAGTAGATAAGTCTCCATCCTTCATTAACTGTGTTATTTGTCCATCTAGTCGATCATCTAGATCAGCAGTAAAGCCTGTTAATTTACTGTTTTTTTGATATAGACCGATCACTAGTGTTTCATGTTGATTAGTTAGATCCAGTTGATTATGTACTTTAAACAAACAAGCACCTCCAAATTTAATAAAAGGTCGAAAATTGATGTATTGCTTTTTCATTGAACGAAGCTGAGATATGCTATAATGAAGAAAATCTTTTTTTCATTCTCTCTCTTTGGGAGAACTTATTCTTCATTGTATCAAAAATAATCTTTAGTAGAAATGAAAGCGCATGATGAATGGATTTAACATCATTGAAAGGAGTATATACGTTGGATTTATTTCTTAATTTCCCTTTACTCTCTGCACTAGCTGCAATCTTATTTGCCCAATTTGTTAAAGTACCAATTCAATATCTTGCTACTAGAGAATGGGATTGGTCTCTTGTAACCAGCACTGGAGGAATGCCTAGCTCTCATTCAGCTGCAGTTACAGCTCTATCTACAGGAGTAGCACTTGATCACGGTATTAGCTCCTCAATCTTCGCGATAGCAGCTATTTTTGCAATCATTACAATGTTTGATGCAACAGGAGTAAGGCGACATGCAGGGGAACAGGCAACCGTATTAAACCAGCTTGTGCTAGATTTCAATAAATTTGTTGAAGAAGCGAAGGTATGGCCCAAAAAACATGAACAAGATAAACAAAAGAAATTAAAGGAACTTCTCGGTCATCAACCAATTGAGGTCTTCTTTGGTGGTATCACCGGAATCCTCCTATCACTATTTCTTTACTTTTTCTTTGGAATAGGTGAATAACATGAAGATCATTTCCATTTGTCCTAGTAATACAGAGCTTGCCGTATATCTGGGCTTAAAAGATAACTTAATTGCACTTGATGATTTTTCTAATTGGCCAAAGGAGCTAGAACATCTTCCTCGTCTCGGACCTGACCTATCGATTAATATTGATCTATTAGAGAGCTACAAACCTGATCTAGTACTTGCCTCTCTAAGTGTTCCAGGTATGGAGAAAAATGTGAAACAATTAGAAGAACGGAATATCCCTCATCTTGTCCTTGATCCACAGTCTTTGAATGATATTGCGGCAGATCTAATTACGGTAGGAAACGTAACAGGAAAAACACGGGAAGCAACCCTTTCTGTTGAAAAATTCAACAACACTCTCAATACATATAGAAATGTCGCGGCTACAATCAAACAGCCCAAAACGGTCTACTTTGAATGGTGGCCAAACCCTATCTTTACTCCTGGTAAAACAAATTGGTTAACAGAAATAAGTGAATTATCTGGAGCTAAAAACATTTTTGATGATGTTGAATTAGCTAGTGTGCAAACAACTTGGGAAGATGTGCAAAGTAGAAATCCGGAACATATTTGTTTATCCTGGGTTGGTGTAAAGCAATCAAGAATGAAACGCGAGCATGTATTAAAGAGAAAGGATGCGTCCGATATGATAGCTGTTCAAGATGGCCAAATTCATCTGCTTCAAGAGGAACTTTTCTGCAGACCTTCACCACGTCTTCTTGATGGTTTACAACAGTTGGCATATCTTATTCATCCAAATGAATATCCTAAACCTATTAGTGAAATTTAGGGGAAATACTTTTCTAAAGAACAAATCGATTTTAGCACTTGTTCGGTCTCTACAAGCATCTGACTTGTGCAAAATTGGACTGCTGAAACTGGATGTCTAGTACTTATCCACAGTACAAGAATTTTATTATTCTAACTACGAAAAAAGCTAGTATTCACTAGCTTTTTGTTTTTCCTTTTATAAACTTTTGTCTGAATACTTGCATTGACTCATCTTCATTCAACAGCTCAAGCTGTTCCTCTGTTAATGTACCTTCACCTTTTTTCACTACATAAACATTAATTTGCTTTTTACCCCAATTACTATAGACATCATTTACTGTTTCATAATAAAGATCCAATCTATTACCTTTAATTGCACCACCTATGTCTGCTACAACTCCATATCCATAACCTGGGATAAATAAAATCGTGCCAATTGGAAAAATACTAATATCCGCTGCAACTGTAGAATACAAATCACGTTTTACTTTCACACCTGAATAGGTAATCCCGTAACTAGGATGGTCTGGATGTTTTCCTGTAGATTCAACACCAGCTGTATAACCTGTCGCAACTACATTCTTTGTTGGATATTTTGACCAATCAAATGCATCTTCTAGTGATACATCGTGATTGAACGTTTCAACACTTGATGAAATTTCAGTGCTTACCCTTGGTTCACTATTTATAGATTTAAACACTAAACCTAAAAATCTATATGTATCATCTTCATCCGTATTCTTTTCATTCACAGTTTCAATACTCTTACTTGAACCGGAATTCTGGCTATACCAATTTGAGACATCTTGCGCTTCTATACCTGATATTACTTCAAACGTTGTAGTCAATGCTCCTAAAAATAATAAAGTCATAAAAATCCTTCTACTTACTCTCTTTATACTAATCATATTTCCTTTTTCGCTCCTCTCTCACAAAACTATTCGTTCCCTATTTTGCGAGAGAATATTCATAAATAAGCAAAAAACATATTTTAACAGTTTGAAAGCTGAAACGAGAAACCTATATATATCATACGCTTTTTACAAAATAATTTATTTTTCCAGCCAAAAAAAGTCTGTCACCACGAATGGTGTCAGACTTTTAGTAATTGGAATTCATAAAACAATTTAGAACATTTGATAACCACTTTTTCGAAGCATTTTAATAATAACTCCGGATAGAAGCGCTCCAATTAGACCACAAACTAAAATGAGGATATCTGCTAATGCTAATGAGGCCAACTTATTCCCTAAAGCCGGAAATGAATCACCTGGTTTTTGAAAATATGTAATGAATCTCACATCATCTATAATAAAAATACAAACGATTGGATACACAATCGCCATTATCCACGACATGCGTAAAAGCATATTTAATAAGAAACCGATGCCGAAAAATAAAACTAAAAATAAAAGCATTGATATTAATAAAACAGGTAAGCTTAACATGCCTATCACCTCCATTACACCTTTTTAAGTGTACTTAACTAACGATAGACAGTCAATCCTAATACAGTGAAATTTTTATGACTTCTACTAAGTGCTAGATTTTTACTTGCTAGCATAATTTCAAGATAGATCCATTTCTTTCTTACAATAGAAAAGAACACAAGCCAATTAGACTCATGTCCCCCCTTATAATAAATTATAGTAAGTTAAATTTACCTTTTTTCAAAACAAGAGAAGGTCCGCCAACCATTAATAATGCACGGTTGTCGATCATCTTCTTCATAAATGAAGCTTTAGATCCTACTAGTTTCTTACCAAAAACAACACCAACTGCATCATTTTCACCCAGTGATGCAACAGATCCTTTAATGTCAGGTGTAAATGTACCCATTTCTCCATGTCCACTGATAGCAACAGCTAAATTCTTAGCACATACTTCTCCTTCTTGCATAGCAATTTGAGCTGTTGGAGGGTATGGACGATTAATTTCTTCGTTGATGATCAACGCACAATCTCCAATAATGAAAACATCATCATGTCCTGGAGCACGAAGGAATTCATCTACTTTCACACGACCACGCATGTTTTCGAATCCCGCTTCTTCTACAACACTGTTACCACGAACACCAGCAGCCCAAACAACAGTGCCAGCTTTTATTGTTTCTAATTGCTCACCTTTTGCAACAATGATACCTTCTTCAATACATTCTTTAATCGCAGTACCAATCATAAATTCTACACCTTTACGTTGTAAATGATTTACAGCGTAATCTACTAACTCAGGATCAAATCCTGGTAGTGCTGTTGGTGCTGCTTCGACACAAATAATACGAACCTTTTTGAAGTCAATGTCATACTCTTTGCATAGTTCAGGAATTCTATTACCTAATTCACCTAGGAATTCAATACCAGTGAATCCTGCACCACCTACAACAATTGTAAGTCGCTCGTCCTTTTTCTCAACTTCCATATTATATGAAGCAAATTGATATTCAATATGTTCTCTTAATTGGCGGGCTGAATCAATACTAGTAATACCGAATGCAAATTCTTTTAATCCTTGAATACCAAAAGTTTCAGGATGTGCACCTAGAGAAATAACTAAGTAATCATAATCTACTTCTCCATTTTCTAGAACAACCTTTTTCGCTTCTTTATCAATTGAAACGACAGTATCTTTTATAAATTTCACACGGTTACTATCAATGATATCCTTTACTTGATAACGAGCACGATCATGGTGTAATGTACCTGCTGAAGCTTCGTGTAACCATGTTGTTTCATAGTGATAATCATTTTTATTCACTAATGTGATTTCTGCATCGTCTACTCCAATTTGTTTTTGTAAACGAGTAACTGTTATTAATCCACCATATCCTGCACCTAATACGACAACTCTTGGCTTTCTCACTTAATTACATCCACCTTTTCCTTAAATTATTGTAAAGAAACGTATTATATTACTACTATAATCCACTTAAATACAATTTTTTATTTTGCTTAAAAGATAAAACTTTGTGAAATTTTTCACTTACCAACACACACTGAAGGTAAAGTACCACTGATATATAAATATATATAATTACACCTATATTCCATATTAGCGATTTCATTATCATTTTTCAAGTCAAATTTTCTAACAAAACAGTTTAATTTTTATTCCCTATGCTTTATAATGATTTTTTATTTCACTTTCATCATTATAGCATTTTCAATTGGGGTATTATATAAAAATTAACATGAAGTTTACTAGGTGAGTGAAAGTACATATGGTAAGATTTTGTCATAGGTTGGTACTGTTACTATAGAGGAGGATATCTCGTGAAAGAAGATATAAAGGTATTTGATATTACCATAATTGGTGGTGGCCCTGTGGGTTTATTTACTGCCTTTTACGGTGGAATGAGACAAGCAAGTGTGAAAATAATTGAAAGTCTTCCACAATTAGGTGGGCAGCTATCAGCATTATATCCTGAAAAATACATATATGATGTTGCTGGCTTTCCAAAAGTGAGAGCCCAGGAGCTTGTTGATAACTTGAAAGAACAGATGGCAAAATTTTCTCCGACCATTTCATTGGAGCAAGCGGTTGAATCTGTTGAAAAACAGGCAGATGGCATTTTTAAACTTACAACAAACACTGAAATTCATTATTCAAAGACAATTATTATTACTGCAGGTAATGGCGCATTTCAACCTCGCAAACTAGAAATTGAGGATGCAGTAAAATATGAGAGTGAAAATTTACATTATTTTGTTGATGATTTAAATAAATTTGCTGGAAAGCGCGTTGCTCTTTGTGGTGGCGGTGATTCCGCAGTTGATTGGGCATTAATGCTTGAACCTATTGCTGAAAGCGTCAGCCTTATCCATCGTCGGGATAAGTTTCGTGCACATGAACATAGTGTCGAGTTACTTAAAAACTCTAAGGTCGAGATCGTCACTCCATATATCCCTACTGAACTAATTGGTGAAAAACAAGTTGAACAATTAGTCTTAGAGGAATCAAAAGGAGATCATAAGAAAGTTCTAGATATTGATGACTTAATTATAAATTACGGATTCGTTTCTTCACTAGGACCAATTAAAAGTTGGGGCTTGAATATTGAGAAAAACTCCATACTCGTTAATACAAAAATGGAAACGAATATTGAAGGTATCTATGCTGCAGGTGACATTTGCACGTATGAAGGTAAAGTTAATTTAATTGCAAGTGGATTTGGTGAAGCACCAACTGCTGTTAATAATGCCAAAGCATATATGGATCCAAAAGCTAGAGTTCAACCATTGCACAGTACAAGCCTGTTTGAATAAACAAAAGCGCAAAAGTCCGTTTAGCGCCGTATGAACTGGAGCTCTCCGCAATGAGATAAAGGAAACTTGTTGACTTATCTTATGGAGCTGGGTGTCAAAGCGCTTATCATATTACAAGAACCTTATAGTTTACAAAACAAAAACGACTGTTCAATACCAGTCGTTTTTGTTTTGTAATTACATGCTTAAATTAACACTCTTCAGGCGTACCAGTCTTCTTTGTAGTTAATTTGCGCTAGTTCTTTACTTTGTTTCGGTAATTGTAGAGCTTCTTGTACCTCTAAACGTCGGTTCTCTTCTGTCTTTAAAGATTCTTCTTGAGCATTTTGTTGATTTCTATGGATATTCTCCAATATTTTTTGATTTTCAGCATGTCTTTGTCTTTTCTCTTTTATTAATTCCTGTAAAAGTTTCTCAAAATAAAAAAAACATGCAATTAAACCCACTCTGCGAAACTCAGCAACCTTAGTTAAATTCCGGTATTTGACTAAGGCATGTAATCAGTTCAACGAGATACGTAATCATGTGTTTCCTAGCAATTGAAGCTCGATAAACTATCGACTTTTCACTCGTAGGAACACCGAGATACTTGCAGTTATCATCAGAGTGCAACCAGCTGAAGTCACCCCAACGATGTCAGGATCAATAACGATTATCTCTCCGTCTAAAGTAGTGCCAGGCGGAATACCTAACGAAGTCAACTCCTGAAACTTGGTGGTTACTTTGTTATTGTGAAGCTTATTTAGTCATACTTTACAGGGTTAATCTACGGATATAATAGCTTATACCCCCCGAGCTAAGTTATTTCTATTTAACTTCATAAATCTCTTGTACAAAAATACTGTAAGTTATAATATGGAAAATAAAGTATACCCTTATTTCTAAGTTTTCCGAAATATTTTACAATATGATTATTACTTGAATAATAATTGGTCAAAATCAAAATCAGAATGGGGAAGAAAAAAATGATCAAAAAATCATTAGATCGTTTTAAGTGGATAAACGAAAGTAAGGCAGAATATAGTCAAAATACATTGATTATTGACGCACCAGCCAAAAGTGATTTTTTCTGTAATAATGGTGTTGTTTCAGAATCAGGAGCATCCCCACAAAATCTATTAAATGCTCCGTTTTATTATACAGAAGTAAGTGGAGATTTTGTTATGCGTGTTCAAGTCTCTCATGAATTTAAGGATATGTATGATGCCGCATGTATTATGGTTATGCAAGATGCAAACATCTGGGCAAAAGCATGCTTCGAAGAAACGGATTTTGATACACATGCTGTAGTTAGTGTCGTCACAAATCATACTTCAGATGACGCAAATGGTTGTAACATTGAAGGAGATACAGTCTGGCTACAAGTAGCAAGAGTAGGCAATGCTTTCTCTTTCCATTATTCATTAGACGGGATTAAATTTGATATGATGCGGTTTTTCAGTTTGCCAGTTGATAAGACAATTAAGGCTGGCTTAGTCGCTCAGGCCCCAATCGGAAATGGCGGATCCCGCATGTTTAAGAACTTTTCATTAATGAATAAATCAATTAAGAACATTCGAGCTGGTGAATGAATGATTTAGAATAGCTTATTGTTTTTTGATTTCAGCATATATTACTGGTAGTGTAAAAAAGCCCCGACTTAAG